>JAJYQP010000035.1 GCA_021794525.1 Pseudomonadota bacterium
CGCTTCGAACATGAAATAGAGGGGGGCGGGGTTCGACAATCGCGAACCCGCCCCCTATCTACCCGATCTGAGCCGGGAGGGTCCGGCGTAACACCAGGATCGAACCATTCCGATGGCAAGCCGCGCCGATTCCATTGCGAGCAATCTCAGCCTCGCGAATTTCTCCAAGGCCACTGAGCTCAAGCAGCGCATCTGGTTCACGATCGGCGCGCTGGTCGTCTTCCGGTTCCTGAGCTTCGTGCCGCTGCCGGGCGTCAATCCGCTGATCCTGGCTCAGCTCGCCGACCAGACGCGCGGCGGTATCCTGGACATGTTCAACATGTTCACGGGCGGCAGCCTCGAACGCATGAGCCTGATCGCGCTGGGCGTGATGCCCTACATCACCGCCTCGATCGTGGTGCAGCTCGCCAGTGCGCTGCACCCCTCGCTCGCAGCCCGCAAGAAAGAGGGGACGGTCGGGCGCCAGAAGCTCAACCAGTACACCCGCTACGGCGCGGTGTTCCTGTGCGCGATCCAGGGCTGGTTCGTCGCCTCGGGGCTCGAAAGCTACGGCGCGAGCAGTGGCGTTCAGGCGGTGGTCGATCCGGGTCTCATGTTCCGCATCGGTGCCGTCATCAGCATCGTCGGCGGCACGATGTTCCTGCTGTGGCTGGGCGAGCAGATCACCAGCCGCGGCATCGGCAACGGCGTCAGCCTGATCATCATGGCGGGCATCGTCGCCCAGTTCCCGCAGTTCGCCGGCAATCTGTTCGAAGGTGGCCGGACCGGCGCGATCGGACCGGCGCTGATCATCGGCTTCTTCCTGATGGTCGTCGCGCTGATCCTGCTGATCAGCTTCGTGGAGCGCGCGCAGCGCCGCTTGCTGATCCAGTATCCGAAGCGCGCCACGGCCAAGGGCGTGATGCAGGCTGATCGCAGCCATCTGCCGCTCAAGATCAATACCGCCAACGTCATCCCGCCGATCTTCGCCAGCTCGCTGCTGCTGCTGCCGCTGACGATCACCCAGTTCGCGGGGCAATCGGTGACCACCGACACGCTGTCGGGCCAGATCATCGTCGGGCTGAACCAGTATCTCCAGCACGGGCAGCCGATCTATATGCTGCTCTATGCCATCGGGATCATCTTCTTCTGTTTCTTCTACACCGCAGTGGTCTTCAACCCCGAGGATACGGCCGAGAACCTGAAGAAGAACGGCGGCTTCATTCCCGGCATCCGACCGGGCAAGCGGACCGAGGAATATCTCGACTATGTCCTCACCCGCATCACCGTGGTCGGCGCGATCTACCTGACCTTCGTCTGCGTGGTGCCCGAGTACATGATCGCGCAGACCGGCATTCCGCTGTTCCTTGGCGGGACCAGCCTGCTGATCGTGGTCAATGTGACCGTGGACACGATCGCCCAGATACAGTCGCACCTGCTGGCCCACCAGTATGGCGACCTCATCAAGAAGGCGAAGCTCAAGGGCCGCCTCCGCTAAGGGGGCCAGGCGACCGGCGACGAAAGAGGCAGGGGCGCATGGACATCATCCTTCTCGGGCCGCCGGGGGCGGGCAAGGGAACGCAGGCGCAGCGGCTTGTGGCCGAACACGCCATGCGCCAGCTCTCGACCGGCGACATGCTGCGTGCCGCGGTCAAGGGCGCAACGCCCGTGGGCCTCGAAGCCAAGGCCGTGATGGAGCGCGGCGAGCTCGTCTCGGACGAAATCGTCTCCGCGCTGATAGATGCCGAACTCACCGCGATGGGCCCGGACACCGGGGCGATCTTCGACGGTTATCCTCGCACCGCGGCGCAGGCCGCCTCGCTGGACGAAATCCTCGCCCGCCACGGCCGCAAGCTCGACCACGTGATCGAGCTCGAGGTGAACGAGGACGCCTTGGTCGAGCGCATCACCGGCCGCTTCACCTGCGCCAGGTGCGGCGCCGGCTATCACGACGTCTTCAACCGGCCGAAGGTCGATGGCGTCTGCGACGTATGCGGCTCGACCGAGTTCAAGCGTCGTCCCGACGACAATGCCGAAACCGTGCGCACACGTATGGCCGAATACCGCGCCAAGACCGCGCCGATTCTGCCGCTTTACGAAGCGCGCGGCATCGTCAGCCGCGTCGATGGTATGGGCGCGATCGAAGAGGTTACCGCGGCGATCGACGGCATTCTCGGCTAAGGGCCGGGGGCCGGTGCTTCCCATTTTTCCGTCGCCCGCATAGAGAGGCGGGGAGGGAGAGGGGCCATGTTTCGTATCGCACCGTTCGCTGCCGCGCTCGTGCTGGCGGCTGCGGCCACGCCGCTCGCCGCCGAGGTGGTGGAGACCAAAGCCGACGGATTCGTCACCCGCGACAGCGCGAGCGTAAAGGCCACGCCGCTGGCGACCTGGCTGGCGCTCACCCGGCCGGCATTGTGGTGGAGCGACAAGCACAGCTGGTCTGGCGATGCGAAGAATATGACGCTGACGCCGCAGGGCGGCGGCTGCTTCTGCGAGCGCATTCCGGTCGGTGACAGCGGCAATGCCTCCGCCATGGAAGGCAGCGCCCAGCACGCCACGGTCGTCCAGGCGTTCCCGATGCGGGTGCTGCGGATGCGCGGCGGTTTCGGCCCACTCCAGGGCGAGCCTGCCGAGGGCGTCCTCACCATCACCCTCAAGGAGGTGTCCGGCGGCACGCGGATCGTCTGGGAATACAATGTCGGCGGCCCGATGCGCTACAAGGTCGGCGAGATCGCCCCCGCCGTCGACGCGGTGATGAGCGAGCAGATGAAGCGGCTCCACGACCATCTCGGCGCGCTGGATGAAGACGGGGGGCGCCCGAGGCTCCCGCTCCGGCAGAGGATGCCGCGTCCACCGCAGCGCCTCGGGGCTGAGCCGTCCGCAGCTTTTGACGTGCGCCGCGAAACCGCCTACACCCCACCTTGCAACACACCGCGTCCCACCCATATCGGGGCGCGATGGCGGCTGCGGCATCTGGCGCGGCTTTTGCGGTTGACGCTTTGCGGGAATCATCCTAAGCGCGCGCCCATTCGACAGTTCGGGTCAGTCCGGCAGGCGGCAGCCTCATACGCGCGCCAACCCGGGCTTTTTGTGTTAGGCACGCCGCCTTCCCGCCGGACCGACGGATGACAGCGATGAGATGGGGCCGCGCCGTCCGGCGTTATGCCCTGTGGAGCATGGAGAACTAAGTGGCTCGTATTGCCGGGATCAACATCCCCACCAACAAGCGCGTGATCATCGCGCTGACCTACATCCACGGGATCGGTCGCAAGACCGCCGTGGAGATCGCCGACAAGCTCGGTATCGATCACGCCCGCCGGGTGCAGGATCTTTCGGACGAGGAAGTGCTGCGCATCCGCGAGACGATCGACGCCGATTACTCGGTCGAGGGCGACCTGCGCCGCGACACCGCGATGAATATCAAGCGCCTGATGGACCTGCGTTCGTATCGTGGTCTGCGCCACCGCGCCGGTCTGCCGGTCCGCGGCCAGCGCACGCACACCAATGCGCGCACCCGCAAGGGCAAGGCCAAGCCGATCGCCGGCAAGAAGAAGTAAGGCCCGCTTTTTTCTCTTCTGGACCGTGTAACACCCGGTCCAAGTCCTACGTTAGGAACACGACATGGCACGCGAACCCAGCCGCCTCCGCCGGCGCGAACGCAAGAACATCACCAGCGGCGTTGCGCACATCAACGCCAGCTTCAACAACACCATGATCACCATCACCGACGCCCAGGGGAATGCGATTTCCTGGTCGAGCGCCGGCATGATGGGCTTCAAGGGCAGCCGCAAGTCGACCCCCTATGCCGCGCAGGTCGCCGCCGACGATGCCGGCAAGAAGGCCGCCGAGCACGGCGTCCGCACGCTCGAAGTCGAGGTCAAGGGTCCCGGCTCGGGCCGCGAGAGCGCGCTGCGCGGTCTCGCCGCGGTGGGCTTCACGATCACCTCGATTCGCGACGTGACCCCCATCCCGCACAACGGTGTCCGGCCGTCCAAGCGTCGCCGCGTCTGATCCGAACCTGTCCGGTGAGCCTGCGGGCCCACCGATCATCTCTTACGGACCGGATGCGCTGACCACGGCACTCCGGTCCCTCTCGCTTCCATCCCAGGGGATATCCATGGCCGTCAACACCAAGAACTGGCAGGAACTCAAGAAGCCGACCCACCTCGAGGTCAAGGACACCGCCGCCAAGGGCCGCAAGGTGACCTTCGTTGCCGAGCCGCTCGAGCGCGGCTTCGGCCTCACCCTCGGCAACGCGCTGCGCCGCGTACTGCTGTCGTCGCTTCAGGGTGCCGCCATCACCTCGATCAAGATCGAGGGCGTGCTTCACGAATTCTCGAGCCTCGCCGGCGTTCGCGAGGACGTGACCGACATCGTGCTCAACGTGAAGCAGATCGCGCTCAAGATGGAAGGTGAGGGTCTCAAGCGCCTGCAGCTTTCCGCTACCGGCCCGGGCGAGGTGAAGGCCGGCGACATCGCCGTGTCGGGCGATATCGAGATCATGAACAAGGATCTCGTCATCTGCCACCTGGACGAAGGCGCCACGCTCAACATGGAGCTGACCGCCAATGCCGGGAAGGGCTACCATCCCGCGGTGATGAACCGTCCGGTCGATGCGCCGATCGGCCTGATCCCGGTCGACAGCCTGTATTCGCCCGTTCGTCAGGTAAGCTACAAGGTCGAGAACGCCCGCGTGGGGCAGGAGCTTGACTATGACAAGCTCAGCCTGACTGTCGAAACCGACGGCACCGTGACCCCGGAAGACGCTGTAGCCTATGCCGCGCGCATTCTCCAGGACCAGCTCAGCCTGTTCGTCCACTTCGAGGACGGCATCCCGCAGCCCGCTGCCGGCGGCGCCATCATCGGCCACGCGGCCGAGGTGCAGGAGAGCGACACCAACACGCTGAACCGCTACCTGCTCAAGAAGGTGGACGAGCTGGAGCTGTCGGTGCGTTCGGCCAACTGCCTCAAGAACGACAACATCATCTACATCGGCGACCTGGTCCAGAAGACCGAAGCCGAGATGCTCCGCACGCCGAACTTCGGCCGCAAGAGCCTGAACGAGATCAAGGAAGTCCTGAGCTCGATGGGCCTGCGCCTCGGCATGGACATCCCCGGCTGGCCGCCCGAGAACATCGAGGAAATGGCCAAGAAGCTGGAGCAGGAACTGCTCGGCTAAGATAAGCCTTGGTCATGCGGCCGTCACGGGGATCTCGTGACGGCCCGACCGGGCCAATACAGGCGGTCGGCCTTTTCCGACCGGGATCGGGCTACCTGACACGGGCCCCCTACGAACGAAGGACAAGAAGATGCGTCACGGAATTAAAGGCCGCAAGCTGCAGCGCAAGTCCGGCCATCGCGCCGCGCTGCTTCGCAATCTCGCCGCCGCGCTGGTGAAGCACGAGCAGATCACCACCACGCTCCCGAAGGCGAAGGAACTGCGCCCCTACGTCGAGAAGCTGGTTACGCTTGCGAAGCGCGGCGGGCTCAGCAATCGCCGCCTGGCGATGGGTCGTCTTGGCGACGAGACCCAGCTCAAGAAGCTCTTCGACGTTCTGGCCGAGCGTTACGGCGACCGTGAGGGCGGCTATACGCGCATCATCAAGGCCGGCATCCGAGGCAGCGACGCCGCCCCGATGGCGGTCATCGAGTTCGTCGACCGCGATGTCGACGCCAAGGGCCAGGATTCGGGCCCGGTGATGAACGAGGACGAGGACGAGATGGAAGCCGCCTGAGGGTTCGCTCGCTCGTATCGCTAACAGGCCAAGGGCCGAGGGAAACCTCGGCCCTTTCCTTTTGCGGCCACCATCGGCACACCCGCGGCATGATCCGTCCCGCCCTCTGCGCCGTCGCCGCTCTTTCCCTTGCCGCACCCGCCGTGGGTCAGAGCGCGCAGAACCTGCTGCAAAGCCGCTACGACCGGGCGTTGGCAGCAGGTTACAAGGCGCTGATGATCTGCGGCGCGGTCGGGAATGCCGATCCCACGGGGATGCGGCGGTCGGCCCAATCGGTCGAAGCTTGGGAACTCGTCGGCATCCAGGCGCCGCTCGATGCGCTGGTGAAGGATATGCCCGCGCGGGTCGAGATGGGCGCCGACCGTTTCCTCGATTACGTAGCGGTCCCGTGGGCCGACGACATGCCGCCGCGTGTCGCCATCTACCGCGGGGTCGGCAAGGGGTGTTCGATCCAGCCAATCGGAACACCGCTTCCCACTGCGCAATCGTCCTCGCCCATGCCCATCGACACGATCCTGCAACCGGGCGCGCCGCGCCCACAGCCGCCGCAGACACGCGGCAAGGTGGCGGAGCTCGCACGAACGGGGTTCGAGGCCCGCTACGGGGAGAAGGCACGCACCACCGGCGTGCTGATCCAGCGAGGCGGGCGCATCCTGGGCGAGGCCTACGCCCCAGGCTTCGACGGCGATCTGCCGCAGCGCACTTTCTCGGTCGCCAAAAGCCTCGCCACAACCCTCGTCGGGGCGGCGGTGCTGCGCGGGGAGGCCGATGTCACCGCCAGTGCCGGCCTCGGCGACAGTGTGGGCGATCCGCGCCTTGCCATCACCATCGACCAGCTGCTGAGGATGGCCTCGGGCCGGTTCTCGGACACGCCGGGCAATCGCACCGATCCGTTGTATTACGGCGGCTCGAGCGTAGAGGAAACGGCAACCGGATGGCCGCTGATCGCTGCGCCCGGCAGCATCTTCCGCTACGCTAACAACGACACGCTCGCCGCGATCCGTGCGATCAAATCGACCTTCGCCGAACACCCACCGCGCGAGGTGCTCGACCGGCTGGGGATGGCCCGCACCGTTCCTGAAACCGACTCGCGCGGCGATTACGTGCTCTCAAGCCAGGTCTGGTCAAGTGCGCGCGATCTCGCGAAGCTGGGCCAGCTCTACCTCCAGCGCGGGGTGTGGAAGGGCGAGCGGGTGTTGCCTGAGGATTGGCTCGCCTATGTCTCCCGCCCGTCCGGTCCGCAGCCGGAGGGGCCGTTCGGCTATGGCGCGGGCTTCTGGCTTTTGAACAGGAGCGACGGCGTGCCGACTGACACCATCGCGATGATGGGCAACCGCGGGCAATATGTCGTGATCGTGCCCGCGCGCGACATGGTAATCGTGCGCCGGGGCGAGGATCCCGCCGGATCGGGCTTCGACATCGCCGCCTTCACCCGCGACGTGTTGGCTTCCGCCGGCCGTTGAACTTTCCCGGCGCCGGATTAGGGTCAGCCCCGATTTTGCCTGCCATTTTGCAAGGATAGAGATGCTCCGCCTGATTTCAGCCGCTTCGCTGCTCGCCCTTTCCACCGCCGCCAGCGCCCAAACCGCCGTCTGGACGCAGGGTAAGGCCTACCAACCGGACACCACCGTCACCGTGACCACCCCTGCCTATCCGCAGACCAATCGCCAGGACATCGTCGAGCGCCCCTTCGGTGAGCCCGTCGCCGATCCCTATCGCTGGCTCGAGAACGATGTTCGCAAGGATCCCGAGGTCGCGAACTGGGTAGAGGCGCAGAACAAGGTCACCCAGGGCGTGCTGGACCAGCTTCCCGGTCGAGCGTGGTTCAGGAAGCGGATCGCCAAGCTAACCGACTACGAACGCTTCGGCATCCCGCGGAAGGCGGGGGAGCGCTACTTCTACACCTACAACCCCGGCCTGTTGAACCAGTCGCAGCTGTTCGTGCGCGAGGGCTGGAACGGTGAGGGCCGGCTGCTGATCGATCCGAACAACTGGGCAACGGACGGCGCGACGGCGCTCTCGGCCTATGAGCCGTCGCGCAGCGGCAAATATGTGAGCTACGAGATCCAGGACGGCGGGACCGACTGGAAGATCGTGAAGGTGCTCGACGTCGCGATCGGCAAGGTGCTCGACGACGAGCTGCGCTGGGCGAAATACGGCGCCGGGGTGGAGTGGCTCGGCGACGAGGGCTTCTTATATGCGCGCTATCCGGCGACCGGCGAGAAGCCCGATTTCCAGTCGCTGACCTTCAACCAGGCGATTTACTACCACAAGGTCGGCACCCCGCAGAGCGCAGACCGGCTGATCTTTTCCACGCCTGCGCACAAGGAATACGGCCACAGCCTGATCGTTTCGAGCGACGAGAAGTGGGCCATCATCACCTCCTCGATCGGGACCGACAGCCGCTATGAGGTTTACCGCATCGACCTTACCAAGGGTTCGCCCGCCACCGGCTGGAAGGCCGACAAGATCGTGAGCGGTTTCGACAACGATTGGAATCTTATCGATACCCTTGGCAGCACCGCCTATTTCCGCACCAATGCGGATGCGCTGCGATACCGCGTCGTTAAGACCGACCTGTCGGCCCCGAAGCCGAAGTGGACCACGGTTGTTGCCGAAACGGAGCAGCCGATCGAGGGCGCGAGCATCGTGGGCGACCGGCTGCTGGTCAATTACCTCAAGGACGCGACCAGCCGCGCCGAAGTGCTGTCGCTCGATGGCAAGCCGCTCAAGGAGCTGGCGCTCGGCACGCTCGGTACGGCCAGCGGCTTTTTCGGCAAGCCCGGCGACAGCGAGACCTTCTACGCCTTCACCAGCTTCGCCCAGCCGGCCACGATCTATCGTCTCGACCTCGCGACCGGGGCGCAACAAGTGTTTGCGCAACCCAAAACCGCCTTCGATCCAGCCAACTACGAGACGACGCAGGTGTTCTACCCGTCGAAGGACGGGACCAGGGTGCCGATGTTCATCGTGCGCAAGAAGGGTCAGACCGGCCCGGCGCCCACCTTGCTGTGGGGCTATGGCGGCTTCGACATCTCCTACACCCCCGGCTTTTCCCCTTCGCGCATGGCGTGGATGGAGGCCGGCGGCACATTCGTCCTCGCGAATCTCAGGGGCGGCGGCGAATACGGCAAGGCGTGGCACGATGCCGGGCGGCTCAACAACAAGCAGAACGTGTTCGATGACTTTGCCTGGGCCGGCAAATATCTGAAGGCCAATGGCTATACCACGCCGGAGGGCCTCGCGATCCAGGGCGGCTCGAACGGCGGTCTGTTGGTAGGTGCGGTGGTCAACCAGTATCCCGACCTCGTCGATGCTGCAAACGCCGCGGTTGGCGTGATGGACATGCTCCGCTTCGACCGGTTCACCGCCGGGCGATACTGGGTGGATGATTATGGATATCCCTCCAAGGAAGCGGACTGGCGGGTGCTGCGCGCCTATTCGCCGTACCACAACATTCGCACCGGGGTGGACTATCCGCCCGTGCTGGTGACCACCGCCGACACGGATGACCGCGTGGTGCCGGGGCACAGCTTCAAATATACCGCCGCGCTCCAGGCGGCCAACCCCGGCGGCGCGCCGCATCTCATCCGCATCGAAACCCGGGCGGGTCATGGGGCGGGCAAGCCGACCGACAAGATCATTCAGGAGAGCGCGGATATCCTGTCGTTCTTTGCCAACTACACCGGCCTGCGCGTGCCACCTGCTCCATGAGGTTCAGGAAATGATGTTGGTTCCTGAACAAAAACTGTCGAGGCAGTTCAGCGAACGGGCATTCCGGGTGGCGTAAATCCTGATCCACGCCGGGTATTCCCGCCCGGCGTGGACTGAGGATACGCACATGACCACCATCTCCAAGGCCCTCGTCGGAACCGTCGCGGCAGGCGCGATGGCGATGGTTCCGCTCACTGCCGCCAATGCCGAGCATCGTTATGACCACCGGGGCGGTATCAGCGCGGGCGACATCATTGCCGGCGCTGTGGTACTCGGCGGGATCGCCGCGGTCGCCGGCGCGCTTGGTCGCGACGACGATTACCGCCGCGACGACCGCTATTACCGCGATGGGCGTTATGGATACTACAACGGCGACCCGCGCAGCGCGGTGGAACGCTGTGTCAACGCCGCTCGCCAGGACGCGCGCAGTCGCGGCTATCGTTTTGCCGAGGTGACCGAGGTGCGCGACGTCAAGGACACAAGCTACGGCTGGAAGATCCGCGGCAATCTCCTCGTCGAGGGCAATCGCGGATACTATCAGCGCGGCGGCTATTACGACCGCGGTTACTACGACCGCGGTTACTACGACGGCGGCAACTATGGCCGATACAACAACCGCTACGCCTACGACCGCGACACGGGCAGCTTTACCTGCTGGATCGATCGCGGCCGGGTAAGCCGAATGGACTACAGCGGCATCCGCGGTCTCTGAGACTTTCGTCCCGACCCGACGAAGCGGCGGTTCAGCCTGCATGCAGGCTGGGCCGCCTAGCCGTTAAGGGTTGAACCGTTCGCTGGGTGGGGCGAACCGAACAGGGATCGTTCGATGACCGTCTTTTCCAAGGCCCTTGCCACCCCCGCCATGCTAGCTGCCCTCTCGCTTGCCGCGACGCCCGCCGGTGCCGCCGGGCTGCCCGTGGTGGGCCACGTCGCGGTCCCGACGGCTCATCAGTACGGCCCCTATGTGGGCGCCGGCTGGAGTTGGGGCGGTGGCGGCTGGGGTCATCGCCACCGTCGCGGGCCCAGCGTGGGAGACGTGCTCGCGGGCGTGGTCATTCTCGGTACCATCGCGGCGGTCGCCAATGCCGCCAACAAGCCACGCCGCAGTTCCTACCCGCAGCGCTACCCCTATCCCGACCGTCGTTACGACTATCGCTCCGATGGCCCGCAGGGGCTGGAGGGCGCCGCCGACATGTGCCTGCGCGAGGTCGAGCGCAACGCCCGTGCTCGCGAAGTGACCCGGGTCGAGCGCAATGCCGGCGGCTGGCTGGTCAGCGGCGCGATGGCCGACGGCAGCGGTTTCAGCTGCTCGATCGGCGCCGACGGTCGCATCGACCGGGTCGACATCGGCGGCGAAGCGCAGGCCTATGGCGGCGAGGGCGGCCAGCGCGACAACGACACTTTCCGCTCCGCCCGCGCCGGCGTCGAGGATGGCGGACCCCAGCCCGACTATCCGGGCGGTCCGCTTCCGGGTGACGAGGCGGAAGCGCCCGAATTGCCCGACGCGCCCGGCGCCTGAATCCCTTCGCCGCGATAGGCGGGCAGGGCAAGGCGCCAGTGGATCGCGGCCGCGCGCAGGGTGAAGCCTGCCAGCGCAGCGGCGATCCAGGCCGGCTCGCGCGGCAGGTCCGCCATGTCCCCCACGACGCACAGCGCCGCCGACAGCGCGGCCGCGGTCACGTAGAGCTCAGGCCTCATGATGATCGACGGCTCGCCCGCGATCACGTCGCGCACGATTCCGCCCACGCAGCCCGTCACCACGCCCATGACGAAGGCGGGAACCGGCGGCACGCCGTAACTCAGCGCCTTGGCGCTGCCGAGCACCGCGTAGGCGGTGAGCCCCAGCGCGTCCGCATAGTCGAGCAGCTTGCCCTGCCACCACCGGATCGGCGTGATCCACACCAGCGCAGCGACGCCCAGGCACAGGGCCGCGACCCAGCCGTCGCGCACCCAGAACACCGGCGCCCCGATCAGCAGGTCGCGCACGCTGCCGCCGCCGACGCCCGTAAGCAGCGCGAAGAAGGCCATGGTGACGAAGGTCTGCCTCGCCCGCGCCGCTGCCAGCGCACCGGTCAGGGCGAACACGGCCACACCGGCAAAGTCGAGCCAGTCGAGCAGGGGGGTCAGCATGGCCGGGTTCACGTTCTCACTCGCGCCCTGCGGCGGCGGAGGTATCCAGCGCCCCCGGCGCGTCGGTCAGTCGTGGGTCGGCCATGCGCGCACCTTTCGCGATTCGTTCAGCTTTCGGGGCAGTTTCCGGCGCGACATGGACCGGGTGTTACACGGTCCACGGAAAGAAAAAACCGCCTCCGGACTCGCGTGTCCGGGGGGGTCGGAAAGCGCGGACGGGAGCGGAATCTGCGGCCATCACGGCGAGTCTAGGCAGGTGCGGCCGGTGTAGGAAAGTCAAATCTCGCGCGAGGGCGAAACCGAGGATCGGCGCGGCGCCATGGCCGATGAGCGGGCACGGATAGTTGGAGACATGGCCCGCAAAGGCGAAGTCGAACAGCGGGCCGGCCAGCGCCTTGCGCGATGGCTCGCGGCCCGGGAAGACACCCGCGATCAGCGCGAAGCTGGCAAGCAGGCTCGCCGCAAGGTCGAGCGCGGGCAGCGGGTCGGTCGCGGCGAGGAGGACGGTGACCCGCTCGACGAAGGGCTGGGCGGGGATTTCACCCCTCATGGCCGCGACCAGGCTGGCCGCGCATGGCGTCTCCCCGCCCCCGAAACAATGCCTCAGATGTGGATCGGTTTGCCCGTCACGCCCATCGCCGCTTCCTTCATCGCTTCCGCGTGCGTCGGGTGCGCGTGGCAGGTATAGGCGATGTCCTCGCTGGTGGCGCCGAATTCCATCGCCAGCGCCGCCTCGGCGATCATGGTTCCCGCGGGCACGGCGATGGCCCAGACGCCCAGCACGCGGTCAGTCTCGGCATCGGCGATGACCTTCACGAAGCCATCGGCCTCGTGGTTGGTCTTGGCGCGGCTGTTGGCCATCATCGGGAACTTGCCGACCTTCACTTCGCCGCGCTCTTTCGCCTGCTCTTCGGTGAGGCCGACGCCCGCGATCTCGGGCCAGGTGTAGACGACGGACGGGATCACGTCGTGGTTCACGATGCCGGTCTGCCCGGCGATGTTCTCGGCGACCGCGATGCCCTCGTCCTCGGCCTTGTGGGCGAGCATTGGGCCGGGGATGACGTCGCCGATCGCCCACACCCCGTCGATCTTCGTACGGAAGTCGTGAGCGGTCTCGATCTGGCCGCGCTTGTTGAGTTCAAGGCCGATGGCTTCGAGGTTCAGCCCGTCCGTGTTGGGGCGGCGCCCGATGGCGACGAGGACGCAATCGGCCTCCAGCGTCTCGGCGGCACCACCGGCGGCGGGTTCCATGGTCAGCGTGGCGGTTTTTCCCTTGACCGTGCAGCCGGTGACCTTGGTGCCGAGCCTGAATTCGATCCCCTGCTTCTTGAAGATCTTGCGCGCTTCCTTGCGGATGTCGCCGTCCATGCCGGGGAGAATCTCGTCGAGGAATTCGACGCAGGTGACCTTCGCGCCGAGGCGGCGCCACACGCTGCCCAGCTCCAGCCCGATCACCCCGCCCCCGATCACGACCATGTGCTTGGGCACCGCGGGCAGCTCGAGCGCGCCGGTGCTGTCGATCACCACGAACTTCGCGTTGTCCACCTCGACGCCGGGGAGCGGCGTGACCGAGGAGCCGGTGGCGATGACGACGTTCTTCGCCGTCACGGTTTCCTCGCCCACCTTGACCGTGTGCGCGTCCACGAAGCTGGCGCGGCCCTTCTTCCAGTCGACCTTGTTCTTCTTGAACAGGAACTCGATCCCGCCCGTCAGCTGCTTCACCGCGTCGCGGCGCTGGCCGTGCATGGCGGAAAGGTCCAGCCTCGGCTCCACCACCACGCCCATCTTGGCCATGGTGCCATTGCCGGCGGCCTCGAAATACTCGCTCGCATGCAGCATAGCCTTCGACGGGATGCAGCCGACGTTGAGGCAGGTCCCGCCCAGCGTCTCGCGGCTCTCGGCGCAGGCGGTCTTGAGCCCGAGCTGCGCCGCGCGGATCGCGGCGACATAGCCGCCGGGCCCGGCGCCGATGACGAGAACGTCGTAGTCGTATTCAGCCATGGTCACACTCGCTCAGTGAATCCCTCTCCCCTTGTGGGAGAGGGAGGAGCCCCGAAGGGGCGGAGGGAGAGGGTTTGGCGGCGTAAGCCGCCGCTGTCGCGGTGGGCCCCTCTCCCAACCCTCTCCCGCAAGGGGAGAGGGCTAGTGGCGAAAACCTCTTCAGCATCGTGATCACAAATCGATCAGCATCCGGGCGGGATCCTCGATCGCTTCCTTGATCGTCTTCAGCGCGGTCACCGCCTCGCGCCCGTCGATCAGGCGGTGGTCGTAGGAGAGCGCGATATACATCATCGGGCGGATCACGATCTGGCCATCGCGGACCACCGGGCGGTCCTCGATGCGGTGGAGGCCGAGGACGGCGCTTTGCGGGGGATTGATGATCGGCGTCGACATCAGCCCCCCGAACACGCCGCCGTTGGAGATGGTGAAGGTCCCGCCCTTCATGTCCTCCATCGTCAGCGTGCCGGCCTTCGCCCGCGCGCCGAAATCGGCGATGTCCTTCTCGATCTGCGCGAAGCTCTTGGCGTTGGCGTCGCGGACGACCGGCACCACCAGCCCGCCCGGCGCGCTGACCGCGACCGAGATGTCGACGTAGTCGAAATAGACGATCTCGTCGCCGTCGATCTGCGCATTGACCGCCGGAATGTCCTTCAGCGCAAGGCAGGCAGCCTTGGCGAAGAACGACATGAAGCCGAGGCGGATGTCGTGCTTCTTGGCGAAAATGTCCTTGTAGCGGTCGCGCACCGCGATCACTTCGCTCATGTCCACGTCGTTGAAGGTGGTGAGCATCGCGGCGGTGTCCTGCGCGGACTTGAGGCGCTTTGCGATGGTCTGGCGCATCCGCGTCATCTTGACGCGCTCCTCGCGCCGCGCGCCGGTGGGGGCGGGGGCGGGAGAAGGTGCGGGCGCGGCAGCGGTTTCGCTGGCCCGGGCCTGCGCCGCCGCGACGACGTCTTCCTTGGTCAGCCGCCCGTCCTTGCCGCTGCCCTTGATCTGGGTCGGATCGACGCCGTGTTCGAGCACCGCGCGGCGCACCGCGGGCGACATGGTGACATCGCCTGCCGGTGCTTCCTTGGCCATCGCAGGTGCCGGGGGAGGAGTCGGTGCCGGAGCTTCGCGCTTCTCCACCGGCGTCGCATCGCCCGCGCCGGTGGCATCGGCGATGGTGGCGATCACCGCGCCGACCTCGACCGTGTCGCCGACCTGCACCTTCCATTCGCCCATCACGCCGGCCACGGGGCTGGGCACCTCTACCGCGACCTTGTCGGTTTCGAGGCTGGCGACGGGCTCGTCCTGCTTGACCGGCTCGCCCGGCTTCTTGAGCCATTCGCCGACGGTCGCCTCGGTCACGGATTCGCCGAGCGTGGGTACCTTGATGTCCTGGGCCATTACGAAGCTTTCCCTAAGCCCGTTCGTGTCGAGCGGAGGGCGCAGCCCGTAGTCGAGACACCTGTGCGCGGTGTCTCGACTTCGCTCGACACGAACGGGAAATTTCCAGTCACGATTTCAATCCCAGCGCCTCGGCGACCAGCGCGTCCTGCTGCTGCTTGTGGCGGGGCGCGAAGCCGGTGGCGGGCGAGGCGGCGGCTTCGCGCCCGGCATAGACCGGGCGGATCGGCTTTCCCGCCGCGCGGGCCGCGTCCTCGATCAGGCGATCGACGAAGAACCAGGCGCCGTTGTTCTTCGGCTCCTCCTGGCACCAGACGATCTCCTGCAGATTGGTCATGCGCTTCAGGCGCACGGCCAGCGGCTCGCCCGGGAAGGGATAGATCTGCTCGATGCGGACCACCGACACGTCCTCGAGGCCACCCTCGTCGCGCGCCTGGATGAGGTCATAGGCGACCTTGCCGCTGCACAGCACCAGGCGCCGCACCTTCGTGTCCGCGATATCCTTCGTATCGCTGACGATGCGGCGGAAGTGGCTTTCGCCGGTGAACTCCGCCGCGCTGCTTTTGGCCATCGGATGCCGCAGCAGGCTCTTGGGCGTCATGATGACGAGCGGCTTCCTGAACGGGCGCAGCATCTGGCGGCGCAGCACGTGGAAATAGTTCGCCGGCACGGTAACGTTGCAGACGCACATGTTGTCGTCGGCGCAGAGCTGGAGGAAGCGTTCGAGCCGTGCCGAGCTGTGCTCCGGCCCCTGTCCCTCGTAGCCATGCGGCAGCAGCAGCGTGAGCCCGTTGGCGCGCAGCCACTTGCTCTCGCCCGCGGCGATGAACTGGTCGATCATGATCTGCGCGCCGTTGGCGAAGTCGCCGAACTGGGCTTCCCACAGCACCAGCGTCTTCGGGTCGGCGCTGGCGAAGCCGTATTCGAAGCCGAGGACGCCATATTCCGACAGCGGGCTGTCATAGACCTCGAACTTGCCGTGCGGCAGCGTCGCGAGGGGGATGAACTTGTGCTCGTCCTTCTGATCGACCCAGACGGCGTGACGCTGGCTGAAGGTGCCGCGACCCGAATCCTGGCCCGAGAGGCGCACCCCGAAACCTTCGGTGACGAGGCTGCCGAAAGCGAGCGCCTCCGCCGTCGCCCAGTCGAAGCCTTCGCCCCTGGCGAACATATCCTCCCTCGCGGCGAGCACGCGGCCCAGCGTCTTGTGAATGGTGAGATCGGCGGGCACCGCGGTCAGCGTGCGACCGAGGCTTGCCATCAGCTTGTCGGTGATCCCGGTCTCGATGTTGCGGCGCGCGGTTTCCGGATCGGCGGGCTTGTTGAGGCCCGACCAGCGGCCCCCGAACCAGTCCGCCTCGTTCGGCTTGTAGCTGGCGGCGGCGGTGAACTCGTCCTCGAGCCGCGCGATGAACTCGCTGCACATCGCGTCGCGGTCACCATCCTTGATGACGCCCTGCTCGATCAGCCGCGCGGCATAGAGCTCACTGACCTTCGGGTGCTTGCGGATGATATCGTACATCAGCGGCTGGGTGAAGCTCGGCTCGTCGCCCTCGTTGTGGCCGAAGCGGCGATAGCACCACATATCGATCACGATGTCGCGGCCGAAGCGCTGGCGGTACTCGATCGCAAGCTTGCAGGCGAAGGTCACCGCTTCCGGATCGTCGCCGTTGACGTGCAGGATCGGCGCCATGACGCCCTTCGCCACATCGCTCGGATAGGGCGACGACCGCGCGAACTGGGGCGAGGTGGTGAAGCCGATCTGGTTGTTGATGACGAAATGCAGGCAGCCGCCGGTGTTGTAGCCGCGGATGCCCGAGAAGCCGAGGCATTCCCACACAATGCCCTGGCCTGCGAAGGCGGCATCGCCATGAAGGAGGACGGGGAGCACTTGCTCATGCTTTGCAAGGTCGTCGCGTACCGCTTGCTGTGCGCGCGTCTTGCCAAGCACCACGGGGTTCACCGCTTCGAGATGGCTGGGATTGGGAACCAGGCTCATGTGCACCTTGATCCCGTCGAATTCGCGGTCGGTGCTGGTGCCGAGGTGATATTTGACGTCGCCCGAGCCGCCGACATCGTCGGGGTTGGCGCTGCCGCCGCTGAACTCGTGGAAGATCACGCGATAGGGCTTGGCCATCACGTTCGCGAGCACGTTCAGCCGGCCCCGGTGGGCCATGCCATAGATGATCTCGCGCACGCCGAGCTGGCCGCCGTACTTGATCACCGCCTCCAGCGCGGGGATCATGGATTCGCCGCCGTCGAGGCCGAAGCGCTTGGTGCCGACGTATTTCTTGCCGAGGAAGGCCTCGTACTGCTCTCCGCGGATGACGGCTGCGAGAATCGCGCGCTTGCCCTCGGGCGTGAACTGGATGACCTCGTCCGGCCCCTCGAACCGCTCCTGCAGGAAGCGGCGCTCCTCCACGTCGGAGATGTGCATGTATTCGAGGCCGACCTTGCCGCAGTAGTTGGCGACGAGGGTTTCGTGGAGCTTGCCGACACTGACCCAGTCGAAACCGAGATTGCCGCCGACATAGACCTCGCGGCTCTCCTGCCCGGCGAAGCCGTGGCCTTCGAGCGTCAGGTCACGCGGGATCTCGCGCTTCGAGAGGCCGAGCGGATCGAGATCGGCGGCAAGGTGCCCGCGCACGCGGAAGGTGCGGATCAGCAGCATGGCGCGGATCGAATCGTCCGCCGCCTGCTCGATCGCCTTGGGATCGCTCGGTTTGCCCGCAGCTTCCGCCGCATCCTTGACCGCCAGCTTCATCGCCGTGGGGTCGAGCCCCTGCGTCAGTTCGTCCTCGCCGACGCCGCTGCGCCAGTCCTTGCCGGCCCAACTGGGCCCGGCCTGCGGGCCGCTCTGATCCCTCAGGTCCGGGAGGAAATTCTGTGCTTCGTTACCCATGGTGAGTCATCCGCAAGCAAAAGCACTCTCCCCTTGCGGGAGAGGCTTGAGAGAGGGGTCGGCGGCTCCAGCCGCCGCTCGCGCGGCGGACCCCTCTCCCTCCGCGCCTGACGGCGCTCCTCCCTCTCCCGCAAGGGGAGAGGGTTGTGGGCGCGTGCTCAGACACTCACGCGAGTTCCTTGAGCAGCGCGTCGAGCGTGGTGCCGAGCTCGCTGGGCGATTGCGCCACCCGAATCCCGGCCTTCTCCATCGCGGCGATCTTGTCCTCGGCACCGCCCTGGCCGCCGCTGACGATCGCGCCCGCGTGGCCCATGCGGCGCCCCGGAGGGGCGGTGCGGCCGGCGATGAATCCGACCATCGGCTTGCTGACGCCCTTCTTCGCCTGGGTAGCGATGAACTCGGCCGCCTCTTCCTCGGCGCTGCCGCCGATCTCGCCGATCATGATGATCGACTTGGTGGCGTCGTCCTTTAGGAAGAGCTCGAGCACGTCGATGAAGTTCGTGCCGTTGACCGGGTCGCCGCCGATGCCGACCGCGGTGGTCTGGCCGAGGCCGACCTGCGTGGTCTGATGCACCGCTTCATAGGTCAGCGTGCCCGAGCGGCTGACCACGCCGACGGTGCCCTTGCTGAAGATCGAGCCGGGCATGATGCCGATCTTGCACTCATTGGGCGTGAGCACGCCGGGGCAGTTGGGGCCGATGAGGCGGCTCTTGGAGCCCGTGAGCGCGCGCTTCACCCGCACCATATCGAGCACCGGGATGCCCTCGGTGATGCAGACGATCAGCGGCACCTCGGCATCGATCGCCTCGAGAATCGAATCCGCGGCGAAGGGCGGCGGGACATAGATGCAGCTCGCGGTCGCGCCCGTCGCACGCACCGCCTCGGCCACGGTGTCGTAAACCGGCAGGCCGATATGCTCGCTGCCGCCCTTACCGGGGGTGACGCCCGCGACCATCTGCGTCCCATAGGCGAGCGCCTGCTGGGTGTGGAAAGTGCCGGTTTCGCCGGTCATCCCCTGGGTGATGACCTTGGTGTTCTTGTCGACGAGGATGGACATTCAATAGCTCCAATTCTCAGATTCCGCCGGGGTTGCAGTTTCGCCCCTGAATGTGACTTCATCGAAGCGACGCTCATTGAGGTTCCCGCGACAGCCGAAAGGCGATCCGTCTTTTCTCAAAGCGCTAAGTTCGAAATCACCCGACGGGGTCGTTTCACCAATGCCTTTGACGTCGTCGACGTTTTCGTCTGCCAGCCCCTTGGACTGCGGGAACTCTACTTCGATTCTTTCGCCGCAAGCATCAAACGCTTCAATCTCGGCGATCTGGCCGCAACTCGATAGTGCCAATGCCGCGAGCGCTACGAGTGCAACCTTAGCCAAGGCTGCTATCCAGCCCCTTGCAGGCCACCAGCAGTTCCTCGACCGCGTCGGTCGAGACCTTGAGATTGGCCTTCTCCTCGTCGGACAGCGCGATCTCGACCACCTCCTCGAGGCCGCCCGCGCCGATCACAGCGGGGACGCCCACGTAGAGGCCGTCGAGGCCATATTTGCCCTTCACATAGGCCGCTACGGGCAAGATGCGCTTCTGGTCGCCGAGATAGGCCTCCGCCATGGCGATGGCGCTCGTGGCGGGGGCGTAATAGGCGCTGCCGGTGCCGAGCAGGGCGACGATCTCGCCGCCGCCGCCGCGGGTGCGCTTGACGATCTCGTCGAGCCTGGCGGGCGCTACACCTTTGATCTTGGCGAGGTCGTGCACCGGAATGCCGCTGATCGTGGAGTAGCTCAGCACCGGCACCATCGTATCGCCGTGCCCGCCGAGCACGAAGGCGTTGACGTCCTTGACCGAGACGCCGAATTCTTGAGCCAGGAAGGTGGCGAAGCGCGCGGAATCGAGCACGCCCGCCATGCCCACAACGCGCTCGTGCGGCAGGCCGGAGAATTCGCGCAGCGCCCACACCATCGCGTCCAATGGGTTGGTGATGCAGATCACGAAAGCGTCGGGGCAATTGGCCTTGATGCCTTCGCCGACCGCCTTCATCACCTTGAGGTTGATGCCGAGGAGGTCATCGCGGCTCATGCCCGGCTTGCGCGCCACGCCCGCAGTGACGATCACCACGTCGGCGCCGGCGATGTCCTTGTAGTCGTTCGAGCCGGTGATCCTGGCGTCGAAGCCTTCGACCGGGCCGCACTGCGAGAGATCGAGCGCCTTGCCCTGCGGCACGCCCTCAACCACATCGAACAGCACGATGTCGCCGAGGCCCTTGAGGGCGGTCAGGTGGGCGAGCGTGCCGCCGATATTGCCGGCGCCGATCAGTGCGATCTTCTTGCGTGCCATAGGGAGGGATTACGTCCTTTCCGCGTGCGGGTCAGACCTGGACGGGCCGTTCCGGCGCGCCTCCCGCCCGCGGGGAGGGTTCGCACCCGGCGAATTACGCGGGCGGAACTAGGCGCGGGCACACGCGATTGCAACCGCCAAACGGCAGCGCGCCGGAACTATCTTTGCGATTGGTTCGCAGTAGCGATAAGTGTCAACCGACGTCCTGCATCGCGGTCCGTCGCAGGAGGTCGGCGGCGAGCTGGCGATCCAGCTTGCGGCAGACTTCGGTCCACCAGGCACAGGCTTCGGGCTCGCCCGCGCGCCACGCCTGCTCGGCCATCGCCACCGCTTCCTCGGCGGCGCGCAGCCCGTGGTCTGCGAAGTGGCGCAGTGCCGCGTGGAGCACCCGCGTATCCGCGTCGAGCGTGCCGCCCGGATTGTCATTTGCCGCCCGCCGCACCGCCCGGCGCGCAAGCGCGCGAGCGACGGGAGAGCGCGAGGCGCAACGGGCGGCGGCGAAATGGACGGACATGGCGACTCCGGTAAAGATGTTGCGCATCCGGGTAACGCATCGGCCCTAACTGCCGGTTCGCCAACAGGGTTTAACATACGTAAAGCCGGGATTGCGGGCTTGTGCGCGGTCGGACTGCCCCGTAAAGCGACCCCAGTCATGGGTTGGCACGGGTTACCCCCGCGCCCTAAGAGGGAAGCGGGTGAGATACCCGCGCTGCCCCCGCAACTGTGACCGGGGAGTGATCCCGCCACGTGCCACTGTCCCGAGCGTGTCGCGGATGGGAAGGCGGCGGAGGAGCGTCGATCCGGAAGCCAGGAGACCTGCCGGTGACGTCGTTCGAGCCGCGGGCGGGGTGTCCCGAGGGCAGATGCGAGGCCGGGCAATTCCGCCTGCCTCCCGTCATGGGCGACATCCGCTTGTGACTGGAGGTTTACGTGCTCAAATATCTGTTTTTGCTAAGTGTCGCTGCAACCGCTCTGCCGGCTGTCGCACAGGACGAGTATGGCGAGGACCAAGCCTGCAGCGACACCAACTGCTATGATGTTGCAGGGCAGCGCAGGGAGCAGATCACCGTTACCGCAACCGGACTCGCCACCGATCCGGCGAATACCGGTCAGTCGGTGACTGTCATCGACCAAGCTGAGATCGAGAGCATCCAGGGCGCCGACATCGCCCGCGTCATCACCCGCATCCCGTCGGTGAGCATCGTTCGCAACGGCCCCCTCGGCAGCTTCACCGGCGTCTCGGTCCGCGGCGCGGCGTCCGAGCAGCTGCTGGTCCTCATCGACGGAGTGCGCGTGGCGGACCAGGCCAGCCCCGGCGGCGGCTTCGACTTCGGCACCCTGATGGCGACAAACCTCGCAAGCCTTGACCTGACGCGCGGCGCGAACAGCACGATCTGGGGTGCGGACGCGCTCGGCGGGGTGCTCGATGTCTCGACGCGGGGGCGCGGCGGCCTCGCCGCCAGCCTCGAATACGGCGCGCGCGACACGCTCACCGCCAGTGCCTCGGGCGGGATCGAGGGCGATGGCTATTTCGTCGGCCTCGGCGGCTCGGCGCTGCGGACCGACGGCTTCTCCGCCGCCGCTTCGGGAACCGAGCCCGACGGCCTGCGGCAGTTCGGCCTCTCCGGCTCGGGCTTCGTCGATGTCACCGATGCTCTCGAGGCCTTCGTCACCGCCCGCTATGCCGAAGGTCATCTCGAGATCGACGGGTTCCCGGCACCCGCCTACACGCTCGCCGACACTCTGGAGACGCAGTTCACCCGGCAGTATTCGGGCGCGGCGGGGCTGAACTACTATGGTCAGGATCTGACCCTGCGCGCCAGCTACGGCGTGTCCGACACCGAGCGGACCAACGCCGACCCGGCCTTCGGCCCAACCTTCTCGAGCGACGGCCACACCGACAGCGTGACCCTGCGGGGCGAATATCGCGCGATCGGCGGGCTCACGCTCGCCTTCGGCGGCGAGCATCAGTGGTCCTCCTACGAGACCGATTTCGACAACCGCGAGAGCGCGAAGATCATCGGCGGCTACCTCCAGGCCGGCTGGGTCATGGGCGGGCTCGCCGCGCATCTCGGCGCGCGCGTGGACGATCACGAGCGTTTCGGCAGCGAGGTCAGCTTCGGCGGTGACCTCAGCCATGGTCTTGGCGATGGCTGGCGGATCAGGGGCAGCGTGGGCGAGGGGTTCAAGGCGCCAACGCTTTTCCAGCTGTTCTCCGACTACGGGAACGAGGCGCTGCAACCAGAGCGCAGCACCAGCTACGATTTCGGCCTCGAGAAGGGGCGGCGCGGAACCGGCACCCATCTCGCTCTGACCGCCTTCCGCCGGGATAGCGCGGATTTGATCGGCTTCGCCTCCTGCTTCGGCAATACCGCGCTGATCTGCGCCACGCGGCCCTTCGGCTATTACGACAACATCGGCCGCGCCCGCGCGCAGGGGATCGAGGTCGAGGCCGACGCCCAGGTAACCAGTGGGTTGCGCATCGCCGGACAATACAGCCTTGTCGATACCCAGGACCGTGCGACGGGTCGCGATCTCGCGCGCCGCCCGCGCCATTCCGCGACGCTGTGGGCCGACTGGACCGGGCCTGCGGGAATGGCCCTCGGCGCTGACCTGCGGCTGGTGTCGGAAAGCTTCGACAATGCCGCCAACACGGTGCGGCTGGGCGGGTACGAGGTGCTCGACCTGCGCGCCAGTGTGCCGGTGACGGAGGCGATCGAGCTGTTCGGCAGGGTCGAGAACGTCTTCGACCGCGGATACCAGACCGCGGCGGGCTATGCCTCGACGCCGCGCGGTGCGTTTGTCGGAGTGCGGGGGCGGATGTGAACCGACTGCTCGCCTCCTCACCCTCGCGCAGATGGGGGTCCAGAGGGCGAGGTTGGCGCTCGATTCCCGCCTGCGCGGGAATGACGATGATCTTGCTGGGAGGTTGCGTCGCCGCGCCGCCGCCGGCGGACTCGTATGCGCAACGCGGGCAGGCGCATCCCACCATCGTCAGCCTCAATCCCTGCACCGACGCCATCCTGGCGGACGTCGCGAACCCCGGGCAGCTCCTCGCCATCTCGCACTACAGCCACGACCCGCGCGCGACATCGATGGATGTCGGCACCGCCCGTCGCTTCCGCGCCACCGGCGGCACGGCGGAGGAGGTCGCGGCGCTGGCACCCGACATCGTGGTCGGCTCCAGCTTCATGGACCCGGCCACCCGCGGCGCGCTCGGGAGGCTGGGGATGCGCGTCGAGACCTTCGGCATCGCGCCCACCGTCGCCGAGAGCGTGGCGCAGGTGCGCGCACTGGCGAAGCTCGCCGGTCACCCCAACCGTGGCGAGGCGCTGGTGCGGAAAATCGAGGCTTCGCTCGCCGCGCCCGGCGGTCCTCCGGTCGAGACCGCCCTGTGGCAAGCTGGCGGCATCGTGCCTGGCAGGGACACGCTGATCGCCGAGCTGATGACCCGCGCGGGCCTTGCGAGCTACAGCGCGCGGCGCGGCATGGCGCAGGGCGACTACCTGCCGCTCGAACGCGTGGTGGCCGATCCGCCCGCGTTGCTGCTGGTGACCGGGAGCGAGCGGGCGCAGCGACACCCGGTGCTGGCGCGGATCGCGGGGCTACAGGTGGAAAGCTTCGACCCGGCGCTGACCTATTGCGGCGGGCCAAGCATCATCCGCGCAATGGCGCGGCTGCGGGCGGTAAGAGCAGCGGCGTGACTCGCCCCGTTCCCGTCCTCCTCGCCGCCCTCGCCATCGCCGTGCCGTTGTCGCTGCTGGCAGGGCGGGTATGGGTCGATCCGTGGAGCGGCCCCAATGCCGCGCTGATCCTGGGCGAATTGCGCCTGCCGCGGGCTGTGCTCGCGCTGGTGGTCGGTGCGGGGCTGGGCGGGGCCGGGGCGGCGATGCAGGGCTATCTGAGGAACCCGCTCGCCGATCCGGGGCTCTTTGGAATCGCGCCCGGGGCGGCGCTGGGTGCCGTGGCGGCGCTGTGGTTCGGCCACGCTGTGAGCGCCTGGTTGCTGCCGCTTTGCGCCCTGATCGGCGCGGGCGGCGCGATGGCGCTGCTTGCCCTCATCGCCGGACGCAGCGGCGGAATCGCGCTGTTCACGCTCGCGGGGCTGATGGTTGCGAGCCTCGCTGGCGCGTTGACCGCGCTCGCCATCAGCCTTGCGCCCAATGCCTTCGCGATGGAAACCATCGTGATGTGGCTCAACGGCGCGCTGACCGATCGGGGGTGGCCTGAAGTATGGCTGGCCGCGCCGCTGGTCCTTGCCGGAGTGGGGCTGCTGCGCGCTGCCGGGCCGGCACTGGACGCGCTGACGCTGGGCGAGGCGGTCGCGCGCTCGCTCGGCATGAACCCGCGACGGCTGCTGTGGTTGCTCGTCCTCGGGACCGGGCTGACGGTGGGCGCGGTGACGGCGGTGGCGGGGATCATTGGCTTCGTCGGCCTCATCGTCCCACATCTCGTCCGCCCGCTGACCGACCAGCGGCCCTCGCAGCTGATCGTCCCGAGCGCGCTGGCGGGCGCGCTGTTGGTGCTTGCGGCCGACAGCCTGGTGCGCGTGCTGCCGCTGATGACGGAGCTGCGCCTCGGCATCGCGCTCAGCCTGCTCGGCGCGCCCTTCTTCCTCGGGCTGTTGCTGAAGATGCGGCGAGGCGCGCTGTGACGCTGGCGGCGCGCGACCTGTCGGTGGCGAACCGCCTCACCGACGTGTTCCTCGACCTGCATTCCGGCGAGATAACGGCAATCTGCGGCCCCAACGGAGCGGGCAAGTCCACGTTGCTCCAGGTGCTTGCGGGCCTGATCGAGCCCGTCGGGGGGACGGTTTGCCTCAACGAACAGCCGCTCGCTGGAATAGCGCCGCGCGAACGGGCACGGGCGATCGGCTACCTGCCGCAGACTCCCGAGATCGCTTGGGACGTCCCGGTTCGCCGCCTCGTCGAGCTCGGCCGGATGCCGCATGGCGATGCGCGAAGCGGGCCGGTCGAGGCGGCTCTGGCTGCTCTCGACCTGACCCATCTCGCGGGGCGACGGACCCAGTCGCTTTCCGGCGGCGAAACCGCGCGGGTCCTTCTTGCGCGGGTGCTGGCCGCGGAGCCGCGCTGGATCCTGGCCGACGAACCGCTCGCCGCGCTCGACCTCGCGCACCAGCTCGCCCTGCTCCACCATCTGCGCGCGGCGGCGGATGCGGGGGCGGGGGTGGTGCTGGTGCTGCACGATCTCGCGCTGGCGATGAACCACGCGGACCGGGTTGTGGTGCTGGACGGGGGTCGCGTGGCGGCGGATGGGCGATGCGAAGACGCGCTCGACCACCGCGTGATCGAGCGCGTCTGGAATGTCGGCGCGCGTTGGGTCGGCGACCCGGGCCAGCGCGCGCTGATCGTTACTTAGCCTTCGGCGCAGTTCCGCCGGTCAGCCCGCGCGCTTCCAGCAGCGGCCGGATGTCGGGTGCGTGGCCCGCGAAATTCTTGAACATTTCGAAGTAATCCATCGTGCCGCCCTGGCTGAGGACGGTCGCGCGGAAGTGATCGCCGTTGGCGCGCGTCAGCCCGCCGTGGTCCTTGAACCACTTGCGGCTGTCCTGGTCGAGCATCTGCGTCCACAGATAGCTGTAGTAACCTGCGGAATAACCCTCTGGGTCCGAGAAGATGTGGTTGAAATAGGTGGAGCGGTAGCGCGGCGGGACCAGCCCGATCTCCAGCCCTGTTTCCCCCAGGGCCTTCGTCTCGAAGGCATCGACCTTTGCCGGGGTGTCGATGGCGGCGGCCTGCTGCGGCGAGAGCGCGTGCCACTTCATGTCGAGGAGCGCGGCTTCCACTGTCTCGCCAAAGTCGTAGCCCTGGTTGAACTTGCCCGCTTCCTCCATCTTGGCGATCAGCGCGGCAGGGATGGTCTCGCCGGTCTTGTAGTGCTTGGCGTAGTTCGCCAGCACCTTGGGATCGGTCGCCCAGACCTCGTTCACCTGGCTCGGATATTCGACGAAGTCGCGCGCGGTGGCGGTGCCCGATAGCGTCTCGTACTTCTGGTTGGCGAAGAAGCCGTGCAGCGCGTGGCCGAACTCGTGGAACATGGTGGTGACATCGTCGAAGGTCGCGAGCTGGACAGCACCGTCCGCCGCCTTCGAGATGTTGAGGACGTTGTAGATCACGGGCTTGTTGCCAGTCTCGAAGCTCTGGTTGACGAAGTTGTCCATCCACGCCCCGCCGCGCTTGCTGGGCCGCTGGAAGGGGTCGAAGTAGAACAGGCCGAGCTCGCTGCCATCCTTGTCATAGACGGTATAGGTCCACACGTCCGGGTGATAGACGGGCAAGTCGGTGCGGCGCTTGAAGCTGAGGCCGTAGAGCTGGTTGGCGGCATAGAACACGCCGTCCTCCAGCACCTTGTCCAGCTGGAAATATTCGGCGACCTTGCCCTCGTCGAGCTGGTAGCGCGCCGCCTTCACCTTGTTGGCATAGCGGTACCAGTCCCACGGCTGGACGGCGAACTTGCCGCCTTCGGCCTTGATCTGCGCGTTGATGGCGGCGGCATCGCTGCGCTGGGTGGCGGCGAGGGCGGGGACCATCGAGTTCATGAAATCGAGCGCCGTCTTGGGCACCTTCGCCATGCGGTCGTACATGACGTAGCTCGC
>JAJYQP010000084.1 GCA_021794525.1 Pseudomonadota bacterium
CGACACCGCCGCTCCGGCTGCGACCGACACCGCCGCTCCGGCTGCGACCGACACCGCCGCTCCGGCTGCGACCGACACCGCCACTCCGGCTGCGACCGAATCGTCGGCCATGTAATGGCCTTGCCGACGCCTGCCTTCGGCTAGCCGCGCCGGCTTGACATCGACGGTAAAGCGTCTAGAGGCCCGCCCCCGAAAGGCGGGCCTCTTTGCGTCTGCCCTTCATCCGTCCGAGACCGCTGCTGCCAGTTCCTGGCTTAATCGCGCAGCCTAGACGGGGAAACGAGATTTCCGGCCCGACCCACGTGGCGGGCCCCCGCGGCGCGATTGCGGCGCACCTCCTTCCCTTTCGACGGACTCGTTCGCGCCCATCGCACGATGGCGCGGCAAACGTAGCCGGCCGTCCGGGAGCCATCCCGGCCAGCCATTTGAGAAGGAGTATGGCATGGATCGTTCGCAGAAAGCCGATTCGGTCGCCCAGCTCAACGCGGTCTTCAAAGAGGCGGGCGTGGTGGTCATCACCCGCAACCTCGGCATGACGGTGGCCCAGTCCACCGACCTGCGCACGAAGATGCGGGAAGCCGGTGCGTCCTACAAGGTCGCGAAGAACCGCCTCGCCAGGCTCGCCCTGAACGACACCGATTATTCGGATCTCGGTGACCTGCTCACCGGTCCGACCGCGCTCGCCTATTCGACCGACCCGGTCGCGGCGGCGAAGGCGGCGGTGGACTTCGCCAAGACCACCGACCGTATCGAGATCGTCGGTGGTTCCATGGGCGGCCAGCTGCTCGACGAAGCTGGGGTCAAGGCACTCGCCTCGATGCCCTCGCTCGACGAGCTGCGAGCCAAGCTTATCGGCCTCGTCAACGCACCTGCGACCAAGATCGCGCAGGTCGTCAACGCCCCGGCCGCCAAGCTGGCCCGTGTCTTCGGTGCCTATGCAGCGAAAGAAGCGGCGTAAGTTCTACGCAAATTCAAACGAATTCCACTGGGACGCGATTTGTCCCGCCACATTTTTGGAGTGAAACATCATGGCCGATATCGCCAAGCTCGTTGAAGAACTTTCGAAGCTGACCGTCCTCGAGGCGGCCGACCTCGCCAAGGCGCTGGAAGAAGCATGGGGCGTCAGCGCCGCTGCTGCCGTCGCCGTGGCCGCCCCCGCCGCCGGCGGTGGTGACGGTGCCGCCGCCGCCGAGGAGAAGACCGAATTCGACGTCGTCCTGACCGGCGACGGCGGCAAGAAGATCCAGGTCATCAAGGAAGTCCGCGCCATCACCGGCCTGGGCCTGACCGAAGCCAAGGCCCTCGTCGAAGGCGCGCCCAAGGCCGTCAAGGAAGGCGTGAACAAGGCCGAGGCCGAAGAGATCAAGAAGAAGATCGAGGAAGCCGGCGGCACCGTCGAGCTGAAGTGACGCATTCGGGGCGCGCAAGCCCCCCGGTCGTCATCCCCGCGCAGGCGGGGATCGTTTCTCGGGTTCGAGACAGACGAAGGGCGGTGCCGAAAGGCGCCGCCTTTTTCGTTTGCCGACCGCAAGGCTCGCCCCTACCCGGACCGGCCGCATGACCGACGGACATGCCTTGAAGCCCCTGCCGATCGGCGGTGACGGCTGGCGTACCGAGCTGCGCGAGACCTTCCGGCTCGCCTGGCCGCTGGCGCTCGCAAATCTCTTGCAGATGCTGGTGCACGCCGTCGACGTGGTGTTCGTGGCGCGGCTGGGCGAACACGAGCTCGCCGCCTCGGCGCTGGCGATCGCGCTGTTCGGCCTGCTCATGTGGGCCCTGTCGGGCCTGACCGGCATTGTCGCCGCGCTGATCGCGGAGGAGCTGGGCCGCCGCCGCCACGCGGTGCGCGAGGTCCGGCGCTCGGTCCGCATGGCGCTATGGCTGGCGCTCGCGAGCGGGCTCGTGGGGATGGCGCTGTGCTGGCGGGGCGAAGCGATCATGCTGCTGACCGGGCAGGGGCCCGCGCTGTCGGAACGCGCGGGCGCCTTCCTGCGGATCATCATGTGGGCCATGATCCCGATGATCGCGGCGAGCGTGCTGCGGAACTTCGTCAGCGCGCTCGGGCGGCCGATCTTCGCCACCGCGATCACCCTCGTCGCGCTCTTCGCCAGCCTGCTGTTCAACTACGCCTTCGTGTTCGGCAATCTCGGCGCGCCGGCGCTGGGCCTCGAGGGATCGGCGCTGGCGAGCGTGTGCACCGCGCTGGTCCAGCTCGCGAGCTATGTCGCGGCCATCCTCACCGACCGGCGGCTGCGGCGCTACCGCATCTTCGGGAACTGGTGGCGGCCGGAATGGAGCCGGTTGCGTGAACTGCTCCGGCTCGGATTGCCGGTCATGGTGATCATCATCGCCGAGGCCGGCCTGTTCAGCGGCGCCGCCTTCCTGATGGGCCGCATCGGCGAGGCGGAGCTGGCGGGGCACACCGTCGCACTCCAGATCGCCGCGCTCGCCTTCCAGGTGCCCTTCGGAATCGGCCAGGCGGCGACGATAAGGGTGGGCTATCACTACGGCGCGCAGGATCGCCGGGCGATTGGACAGGCGGGCTGGGCCGGGATCGCGATGGGCGGATCCTTCATGTGCCTGACTGCGGCCGCCATGCTGCTCGCGCCGGGGCTGTTGCTGCGGATCTACATCGACCCGGACGAGGCCCGGAACACGGCCATGGCGGGTTTCGCGGTCCGCTACATGGCGGTTGCCGCCGCCTTCCAGCTCTTCGACGGCATTCAGGCGGTCGCCGCGGGCGCGCTGCGCGGCCTGCAGGACACGCGCGCGCCGATGCTGATCGCCATATTCAGCTACTGGGTGCCGGGCTACGGCGTGGCGCTGTGGCTCGGCTTCCGCACGCCGCTGGAGGGAACCGGGGTGTGGATCGGGCTCGCAGTGGGCCTCGTGTTCGCGGCGGGCCTCCTCACCTGGCGCTGGGCCCGCCGCGAGGCGCTGGGGTTGACGGTGGCCTAGAGCCTGGTCGAGCTGACGATCCGGCCGGCGGTGTCGGTGATCACGCGGTAGAGCCCGCCGCTGCGGTCGCGGACCTGGCGGACGGTCTGGCCGGCGGCGTTGACCGTCTCGCTGACCGTGGTGAGCCCCGCGCCCGCCAGATCGAGCACCGCGCCCGAGCGCAGCACGCTCCGGGTCAGGTCGCCCACGGTGCTCACGGCGTTGTTGGCGACGCCGCCGACGGTGGTCACGGTGTTGTTGAGCGTGCCGGTGAGCTGGGTGATGATCTGCGGGTTGTTGTCGAGCGTCTGCAGCGTGCGGTCGATGATCGCCTTCACATTGTCGAGCCGCACGATCAGCGCGGCGCGCACCTGGACGCCCTTGATGGTGACGTTGACCTTCTCGATCGAGGCGTCGGCGCCGGCCTTGAGGTGAAGCAGGTTGGCGAGCCGCGCGTCGAGCGAGACATTGGCCTGGAGGTTTTGGACGTCGAGCGTAATCTCCTCGACCGAAAGGTTGGGGATGTCGAGCACCACGTCGGGCTGCTGGTCGGCCGGCGCGGCGCGCAGGATGTCGACCGCGGGGCTGCCCGAGGGCTGCTGGTTGCGGCTCTGGGCGGCGGCGGGCGCGGCGGCGAGCGCGACGAGCCCGGCGGCGGCGATGGCGATGGTCTTCATTGTGGTTGCTCCCCTGTTGAACTGTCGGTCGATACGGTGAGGCCGCCGTCGGCATCCTGCCTTATCCAAGCGGCCACGCGGGCGTCGATGGTGAGATTGCGGTATGTCCTGGCGCCGGCCGGCTGGTTACGCCGGACATCGACGTCGCTTACGCCGGGCTCGATCTCGAGCCGGAGCACGATCGGGCCCTCCTGAGCGATGCTGACTTGGCGCGCCCGGACCCTCACCGAGAACTCGACATCGGGAGGCGTTGCGGCGGGGGCCGCCGGCGCGGCCGCAGCTTGTGCGAATAGCAGGATCGCCCCCATGGTCATGCGCCCATCCAATCGCGGGCGCGCCGAGTTGTTCCCGGGTCGATGCCCATCCCGCGCCGGCGTGCGATTTTTCTCGCGAACCCCGCTTGACGCCGGACGAGCCCCTCCACATATGCGCGCCACTGGCACTCCCGCTTCGCGAGTGCCAAGAGTTTTCATTCACGAGAGAAGAGAGGTCATCATCATGGCATTTCGTCCGCTGCACGACCGCGTTCTGGTCCGTCGCATCGAAGCCGACCAGAAGACCGCCGGCGGGATCATCATCCCCGACAGCGCCCAGGAAAAGCCGAGCGAGGGCGAAGTCATCGCCGTCGGTTCGGGTGCGCGCAACGACCAGGGTCAGGTCACCCCTTGCGACGTCAAGGCCGGCGACCGCGTGCTGTTCGGCAAGTGGTCGGGCACCGAGGTCAAGATCGACGGCGAAGAGCTGCTGATCATGAAGGAAAGCGACATCATGGGGATCGTCGGATGATTCCGGCGATGCCTGCCCCGGCGCAGGCCGGGGTCGGCTGATCCACCATTTTGGTGTCTACTTCGTGTCTACTTTCAACTGATTTCATAAAGGATTCAACATCATGGCTGCAAAGGACGTCAAGTTCAGCCGCGACGCGCGCGAGCGCATTCTCGCCGGCGTCGACACCCTCGCCAATGCCGTCAAGGTCACGCTCGGCCCCAAGGGCCGCAACGTCGTGATCGACAAGAGCTTCGGCGCGCCGCGCATCACCAAGGACGGCGTCACCGTCGCCAAGGAGATCGAGCTCAAGGACAAGTTCGAGAACATGGGCGCGCAGATGCTGCGCGAAGTGGCCTCGAAGACCAACGACAACGCCGGTGACGGCACCACCACCGCCACCGTGCTCGCCCAGGCGATCGTGACCGAGGGCATGAAGTCGGTCGCGGCCGGCATGAACCCGATGGATCTGAAGCGCGGCATCGACCTCGCGGTCGAAAAGGTCGTCGAGAACATCAAGTCGCGGTCGAAGGACGTGGCGGGCTCGCAGGAAATCGCCCAGGTCGGGATCATCTCCGCCAACGGCGACAAGGAAGTCGGCGAGAAGATCGCGGAAGCGATGGAGAAGGTCGGCAAGGAAGGTGTGATCACCGTCGAGGAAGCCAAGGGCCTCGAGTTCGAGCTCGATGTCGTCGAAGGCATGCAGTTCGACCGCGGCTACCTCAGCCCCTATTTCATCACCAATCCCGACAAGATGACCGTGGAGCTGGAGAACCCCTACATCCTGATCCACGAGAAGAAGCTGTCGAACCTCCAGTCGATGCTTCCGGTGCTCGAGGCCACGGTGCAGAGCGGCCGTCCGCTGCTCATCATCGCCGAGGACATCGAGGGCGAGGCGCTGGCGACCCTGGTGGTCAACAAGCTGCGCGGCGGCCTCAAGGTCGCGGCGGTCAAGGCCCCCGGCTTCGGCGATCGCCGCAAGGCGATGCTGCAGGACATCGCGATCCTGACCCAGGGCGAGATGATCAGCGAGGACCTCGGCATCAAGCTCGAGAACGTCACGCTGAATATGCTCGGCCAGGCCAAGAAGGTCTCGATCGACAAGGACAACACCACCATCGTCGATGGCGCCGGCTCGGCCGAGGACATCAAGGCGCGCGTGGGCGAAATCCGCACCCAGATCGACGCCACCACCTCCGACTACGACCGTGAGAAGCTCCAGGAGCGTCTCGCGAAGCTGGCCGGCGGTGTGGCCGTCATCAAGGTCGGCGGCGCCTCGGAAGTCGAGGTGAAGGAGCGCAAGGACCGCGTCGACGACGCGCTCCACGCGACCCGCGCCGCGGTCGAGGAAGGCATCGTCCCGGGCGGCGGCACCGCGCTGCTCTACGCCTCGGCGGCGCTCGAGGGCGTGACCGGTGCGAACGAGGACCAGACCCGCGGCGTGGACATCGTCCGCAAGTCGCTGACCTCGCTGGTGCGCCAGATCGCCTCGAACGCCGGCCATGACGGCGCGGTGGTTTCGGGCAAGCTGCTCGACCAGACCGACACCTCGTTCGGCTTCAACGCCGCGACCGACACCTACGAGAATCTGGTGACCGCCGGCGTGATCGACCCGACCAAGGTCGTGCGCACCGCGCTCCAGAACGCGGCGTCGGTCGCCGGTCTCCTGATCACCACCGAAGCGGCGATCAG
>JAJYQP010000111.1 GCA_021794525.1 Pseudomonadota bacterium
CTGCTCAAGCGCTCATCGGCGGAGGAGGATCGCCCAGCGCTGTTCGCCGCACAATTTGCGCTAAGTCACGTTTGTTGGCTCGTAGCATATCCCATAGCGGGACAAATAGGCGCCCGGTTGGGAATGATGCCCACCTTCCTGGCGCTCGCAGGCCTTGGCGCTCTTGGTGTTGGGCTTGCCCTGTGGCTCTGGCCCCGAGGAGACCCGTCGATGGTGCTGCATACGCATCCCGATCTGCCGTCCGATCATCCGCATCTGAAGGAACATGGAAGCGATGCGCATCAACATCAATTCGTCATAGACGATCTGCACACGGTCTGGCCCGGCAAGGTTTAGAAAGGTGAAAACGCGGCCCGTCCCCACAGGGACGGACCCCGCGCCGAGCGGTTGGGCCTGTCAGGAGGAGTCAGGAAGCCTGCTCGGGGATTTATAGACCGGCGCCGATTAGGCCAGAATTTGTCATCGTTCTGGAGCGCCGTTGCTCCTCTTAGGGTCTTGGGTAAAAGGGCTCGCGTTCTTTTGTGCTTGGGGAATCCCGTGCCATTGGAATGCAGCAAAAACATGACATATCATTTCTATTTGTACATTTTCACTTGATATGTCATATGCCGAACCGTGCCCCGTTCGTCCCGAGCAGCCAGTGGATTACCACCGCAGAGCCAGCGTGCAATAGCACGACTGGGAAAGGATATTGCGCTTGCTCGCCGCCGGAGAAAACTCCCTCAGCGTTTGATGGCCGAGCGAATGATCGTTTCGGTTCAAACGCTGCAGCGTCTCGAAGCAGGAGATCCAACCGTAGGCCTCGCGGTTCTTGCGAGTGCCTTGCATGTTCTGGGGATGACCCAGCGGCTTGCTGAGTTGGTGGCACCAGACAGTGACCGGACCGGAATGAGCGAAGACCTGTCACGCCTGCCAAAAACGACCCATGCTGTCAGCGACGACGATCTGGATTTCTAGCGAGCCATGACGACGATCCGCACCTATGTCTTCGTCCATCTTGCGGAAGGTCCTGTTCCGGCAGGTCTTCTCACGATGACCGACGAACCGCGTAACCAGTTCGCGACCTTTGCTTACGGGCGACGCTATTTGGAGCGCCCTGACCGGGTTCCCGTCGATCCGGCCGCTTTGCCGTTGCACGAAGCTGGAGCGTCTCGGACATTCAGGACCGAAGAGGGCTTTGCGGTGTTCGGTGGCATTCGAGATGCCGCTCCCGACGGCTGGGGCCAATACCTAATGTACAAGGCGATGGGCGACCGCTTGCCGAGCGAAATCGATCTCATCCTGGCGTCAGGCGAACATCGGGTGGGAGCCCTCGCATTCGGGCCGACACCCGCCAAACCGGAAAGAATTACACCATGGGGGGACGGTCCTGCTCCAGGTGAAGAGTTCACGCTCGCAGAGCTAGCGGAAGCCGCCGAACGGGCACAGCATGTTGATGAACTCGACGAGAACCTGCGGGCCTTGCTGGCTGCTGGATCATCTCTGGGTGGCGCCCGGCCGAAAGCGGCGACGAAAATAGACGGACAGCCCTGGATCGCGAAATTCCAGAAACGGGGGGACAGCTTCCCCGAATGTCGGGTCGAACTGGCAACGATGCAGCTTGCCGATGAATGCGGTCTCGACGTTCCGACACTCGACTTCCGGTGCGTGCTTGATCGCGACATCTATCTGATCGAGCGGTTTGACCGGGTTCCTCACGGCAACTGGATGGAGCGCAGACCCTTTGCTTCCGGGCTTACAATGCTCGGGGCGCATGAGAGCGAGGTCAGCAGCTTTAGCTATGCGGATCTCGCAGGAGCGATCCGGCAATTCGGGACTAAAGTCCGCCAGGATCTGCACGAGCTATTTCGCCGCATGCTGCTGAATATTCTCGTTACCAACGACGATGATCATCTCCGTAATCACGGCTTCCTGTTCGATGGTGAGGGTTGGCGGCTATCGCCGCTCTACGATGTAGTGCCAAAGCCGCAACTCGGCCTTGAACGCAGGCTGGTTCTCGGCGTTGGGCCGGATGGTCGCAATGCGACGCTTGAAAACGCTCTCGCTGGAGCTGCGGTTTTCGATCTCGGTGAAGACGAAGCCAAGGCTATCGCTGAAGACATGCGCGGGGTTGTCGCGACGCGTTGGGAGCGCCTTTACACGGAGGCTGGCATCGGCGCGGCCGATCGCAAGCGTTTTGCTACCTGCTTCCGGTTGGCCGCACCTGCATCATGACCGAAGACACAGCAATCGGTGCATATGGCCTCGGATTCGCCAGCCTTGATTTGGTGATTACCCGGTGATTGCCAGTCGAGAAAATCAATGACGAAAAATGACAGTTAATCGTTTTATATCAGCTATATACATCACATTGACTTCTAAGGTCTGGTATTTCCGATTCAGACGACGTTAGGCAAGGAAATCCTTCTCGGATCCTCTAGTCAGCAAAAGGTACCTAAGCCAGCATAGCCTCCATTTCGCCCCCTCTCTGCGGCGTGGGCTAACATATCCTCCCGGACTCCCTCACACTGAAGTAATCTCGAGCTCGGGATACTGGACGCGCGCTCGAGACGGGCCCCTTGCATCTTACATTGGAACTATCTCCACATTAGATAAGTCTTATGGAAAGCGCCGTTCAACCCGATCTGCTCATCCGCTTCGGCAGCCATGCCTCCGGAGCGGTGAGCATTGGACCTTGGCCAGTTGGACGAAGCTGAAACGAAAGGAAAATCGTCGTGAACAACGATCCAAACCTGGACCGCGCCGCGGCGCAGGTCGAAGCGGTCCTGCGCGGAGAAATACGCGCGCCGCACGTTAAGGCATTTTTCGACGAGCCGACCTTCACTGCAAGCTATGTCGTCCATGATCCCGCGACCAGAACCGGCGCGATCATCGACAGCGTGCTCGACTTCGATCAACCCTCGGGCAGGACCAGCTTCGAGTCCGCAGACGCCGTCATAAGCTACGTCGAGGCCGAGCAGCTGAAGGTCGAGTGGCTGCTCGAGACCCATGCCCATGCGGACCATCTGTCGGCCGCGCCCTATCTTCAGGAGAAGCTGGGCGGGATGCTGGCAATCGGCGCCGACATCGTCAACGTGCAGAACGTCTTTGGCAAGATCTTCAACGAGGGCACGCGCTTCGCCCGTGATGGCTCCCAATTCGACAGGCTGCTCGTCGATGGCGACACCTTGATGATCGGCGAGATCCCGCTCATCGCCCTGCACGTCCCCGGGCATACCCCGGCGGACATGGCCTACATCATCGGGGACGCGGTCTTCACCGGTGATACGATGTTCATGCCCGATTATGGCTCTGCCCGGGCGGACTTTCCGGGAGGCGATGCGCGGCAGCTTTATCGCTCGGTCCGCCGCTTGATGCAGCTACCCGACCGGACCCGCGTGTTCCTCTGTCACGACTACAAGGCGCCGAATCGCGACGAGTTCGTGTGGGAAACGACCATGCTGGCCGAGCGCACCGGTAACGTCCACGTTCACGAGGGCGTGACCGAGGACGATTTCGTCGAGATGCGCACGCAGCGCGACGCGACGCTTGCGATGCCCAAGCTCATCCTGCCCTCCATCCAGGTCAACATGCGGGGCGGGCGGATTCCCGAGCCCGACAACAACGGGGTGAGCTATCTGAAGCTCCCGCTGAACCAGCTCTAGAAGGTGTAGGTTCATGGACGCAGGACGCCGGCTGTGGCGATCGGTGGCAAGCTGCCGATCGGCACCGCCGCCGGCTCTTGCTTCTGCTCGCCGGGCGCATCGCCGGCGTGAGCGGAGCGATCGCGACGGCGCTCGGGCTGGGTTCGGGCAGTGCGCCGCGCGCGCAAACAAGCGACCAGCTTCCTGGTTGGCCTGCCCGCGGGCGCATCACTGATCGCGGTGCTGGTGCGGCAGCCCGATGTCGTCGTCACATCCTCGGTGCCGGCGCTGATCGCCGCGGGCCTGCTCGGCGGCTTCGGCTTGCCCTTGGCAACCTTCTTTAACCGCTCATTCCACCGCGCTTCGTTCTCGTTGCATTCGATTTCGCGGGCGGCATCGACGAATTTGTCGGACTGCGATTTATCGGCGGGCTTCGTCATGTTCGCCCGTCCATTATTTTGTGACGAATCGGCCAAACTGGTTCGGCGGGGACAGGACGGCCATCCGACAAGCGCAGCACTCCGGTGCGCTTCCCCGCTAATCTACCGGAGCCCGACCGGAGCGGGGCATGGGGTGGAGGGAGCCTCACGCGGAAACCGCAGTATCGCGACCAGTCCGCCAGGATCGCCGGGCCGTAGCTCAAGCTGTCCCCCCGCGGTCGCGATCGCCGCTTCCGCTATCGACAGACCCAGTCCGCTGCCCTGGGATTGAACGTCCGTGCCCCGCTCGAACCTGCGCAGCAAGCGCGCCTTGTCCTCATCGGCGATACCGACACCGCCGTCGATCACGCGCAGCTCCGGTCCCTCGTTGTCCGCGCATTCGATCCGGACGAATTTCCCAGCGCTTCCGTGGAAGAGCGCGTTTTCGACGAGGTTGCCGAGCGCCAGTCGAAGGGCGTCCGCGTCGATGGCGAACTGGCATGCGAAGCACTCAGGCGCGATCTCGATTTCCATGTCCCGGGATCGGGCGATCGCGGCGTAATCCCGTTTTATTTCGTTGAGAACCGCGCGCAGCGGCGTTATTGGCCGCGGCCCTGGGCTCCTCCCGCCCTCCTGCCGCGCGAGGTCCAGAAGCTGCCTCACGAGCCGACTGGTCCTGTCCACCGATCGCGTGATCTGCGTCAAGGCGCGCGCGCGCATCTCGGGATCCTCGGCGCGGCGAGCCACCTCGGCCTGCGTCTTCAGTCCCGCGAGCGGCGTCTGCAGTTCGTGCGCGGCGTTGGCAACGAAATCGCGCTCCGCGCGGCGGGCCGATTCCAGCTGCGCAAGGAGGCCGTTCATCGCCGCGACCACTGGCGCGAGTTCGGCCGGTGTCCGCTCCAGTTCCAGCGAAGCAAGACTGTCGGAGGACCGACGCTTGAGGTCGCGTGTCAGGCGCGCGAGCGGCTCGAGACCGCTCGCAATCCCGACCCAGAGCAATGCCGCGAGTGCGATCAGGCCGACGAGCGCGGGCAGCAGCAGGCCCAGCATCATATCCGTCACGAGATGCTGCCTGACCTGGAGATTGTCGCCGACCATGACCCGGATGCCCCGGCCTTCGTCGACATATGTGTAGACCCGCCATTCCTCCTCGCCGACGCGGCGTTCGGAAAAGCCGGGTGCGCCTTGCGCGAGTGGCATCTGCGGCGCGCCTGCGGATTGCCCCACCAGCCGTCCCGCCAACGACCAGATCTGGCAGGACAGCTGCCTCTCGTAGGCGCTGGTCTCGATCCGGCGCGGTGCCGTGCCCACCGGAACATCGAGCGCGGCGACCATCCGCGCCGCCTCGACCAGCCGCCGGTCGAGCACCTGCTCGACCTCGGCGCGCGTGGACAGCGAGGTCCACACCGCCGCTCCCGCCCAGACGAGCATGGTGACGGCGGCCACCAGCGCGAACACTCTGACCCGCAACGATCTCATGCGGAGGCGATCCGGTAACCTTCGCCGCGAACGGTCTCGATCCTGGTCCGGCCTATCTTTGCGCGCAGCTTGTGGATATGGACTTCGACCGCGTTGCTTTCGACCTCTTCCTGCCAGCCGTAGATGCGGTCCTCGAGCTGCCTGCGTGAGAGCACGTGGCCGGGGCGTTCGGCGAGGGCGCGCAGGATCGCGAATTCGCGGCGCGACACCGCAACCTCCTCGCCGCCAAGCAAGACCGCTCGGCGCGCCTCGCTCACCACGAGGTCACCGATCGCGATGTCGCTCGAAGCACGGTCGGCCGCACGGCGCAGGATCGCCCGCAACCGGGCCGAGAGTTCGGACAGGTCGAAGGGCTTTCCGAGATAGTCGTCGGCACCGGAATCGAGACCTTCGATACGGTCGGAAACGAGGTTGCGCGCGGTCAGCAGCAATACGGGCCGTTTGATCCCGCTACGGCGCCACTCGGCAAGCAAGTCGAGGCCCGACCCGTCGGGTAGGCCGATGTCGAGCACGATGCCCGCATGATCGCCGCTCGCGGCGCCCTCGCGTGCTTCGGCAAGAGTCGTGACCGCATCGACCTCGAACCCGTCGAGGCCGAGCCCGGCGACGATCCCGTTGCGCAGCACCTCGTCGTCTTCCACCAGCAGAATTCGCATCATTTCACCCTTGGGAACCCTCCTTACGCGAAGCTTAAGCGAATCGCTAAGGCAGCCTTAAGCTGTGGCTCCGACAGACAACCGGATGGATGGCGTTCTGCAGCTGGGCCCGCTGATGCTGGCAACCGACCGCGCGATTGCGGTGGCCTTGCTGTGGGCCTTCGTCGCGATCGGCGGGATGCTGGCGCACCGTTATGATATCCGCGCGGCGAAGACCGCGTGGCTGGCGCTCGTCTCCGGTATCGTTGCGGCGCGGGTCGGGTTCATCGCGTCGAACTTCTCGGCCTTTCGCGACGATCCGTGGTCGATGCTGTACCTTTGGCAGGGCGGATTCTCTTGGTGGCTCGGAGTGGCCACCGCCGCGCTGGTGATCGTGGTCACGCTCGGCCGCTCGCGCGCCGGCCTTGCCTTGCTGGGAACCACTGCGGCGCTTGCCGGTGTGAACGGCGCGGCGACGCTGCTCCTCGCGGCCGACCCGCGCCCACTGCCGGCCGGAATCGCACTTTCCACCCTCGACGGCGTCTCGACCAGCCTCGATGCGGAACGCGGCCAGCCGATGGTCATCAACCTCTGGGCGACGTGGTGTCCGCCGTGCCGCCGCGAAATGCCGATGCTGATCGACGTCGCGGCCGGTTCGACGGTCCCGCTGCTGCTCGCCAATCAGGGCGAAAACGCCGCCCGGATCCGCGCCTATCTGAGGCAGGAAAACCTGCCCGAGCAAGCCATCCGCCTCGATGCCGGGGGCGCGCTCGCAGCCGCGACCGGCTCCTCTGCTTTACCCACGACGCTGTTCATCGATGGTGCCGGCCGGATCCGAAAGACCCATGCCGGCGAAATATCACGCGCGGCGCTGACCGCCGCCATCCGCGATCTCGAAAGGAATCCTTGACATGAAGAAGTGGTCCTTGTTCGTCCTTCTCGGCGCTGCCATGCTGCTGGTCGGCGTGCTCGTCCTGCGCACCGGGGGCGAGGGTGCCGCCCAGGCCCGGACGGGGGCGACCCCAAGCGCGGCCGAGGCCGAGGAGGCGGCGCGTGTGCGCGCCGAAATCCAGAACGATCCGGTAGCACCGACCTTCGCGCCGAAGGGATATGATGTCACCTTGGTCATGTTCACCGACTACCAGTGCCCGTACTGCCGCAAGGTGCACCCGGTGCTCGAGGAGCTCAAGCGCACCGATCCCAAGGTCAGGATCGTCTATCGCGACTGGCCGATCTTCGGCGCGCCTTCTGTGGAGGCGGCGCGCGCCGCGATCGCCTCGACCTATCAGGGCAAGCACGCCGCGTTCAACGATGCGCTGATGGCGATGCCCGGCAAGGTGTCTTCCACGGGGATCCGCGCAGCGGCCGGCAAGGCTGGCGTCGACTGGGCCCGCCTCCAGGCTGATCTGAAGAAGCATGACGACGAGATCGGCGAAGCCCTGGGGCGGACCAGCAAATACGCGGCGATGATCGGCCTGTCGGGCACTCCGGCGCTGCTGGTCGGGCCTTACCTGATCCCCGGAGCGATCGACATCGCGGGCCTGCGCCAAGCCGTCGAGCTGGCGCGAAAGGACCCGGCTGGAACGGCTGCGCAGTAGGTCGCGCTTCCAGCCGTCGGCGCGCACTTCCCCCTCCGCTCGTGCGTGCCGGCATGTTTGCAGTCTCGAGCCCGGAGATTATCGTGTTACACTTCGCATCGATCCTGCGCTACGCGAGGGTTCTGCTGGCCTTGTCGTGGTTGTGGGTCGGCCTCGCCGCGGCACCGGCGACAGCGCAGCCCTCGCGGCACATGGAGGCATCGATCCACGCGCAGAGCGCGGATCCGGCGCCCGGAAAGACGACGCGCCTCGCCATCCGCATGGTGCCCGACGCCGGTTGGCACGGCTACTGGACCAATCCGGGGGACAGCGGCCTTTCGGTGGAAGCCGAGTGGACGGTGCCTTCCGGAGTAAAGATCGGTCCGCTCGAACACCCCGCGCCGACACTCCTGAGGCTCGCCGGTTTGGCGAGCTATGTTCACGAGGGCGCCTTCACCCTGCTCGCCGATCTCACGGTCGACAAGTCGGTGGCGCCCGGCACGGTTTTGCCGATCCGCGCCCGGCTATCCTGGCTGGTGTGCTCGGACACGCTGTGCGTGCCGGAGAGCGCAAATTTCGACCTCCGTCTGGTCGCGGGCAAGGGCGCGGCGGACACGAACAGCCGGGCCATCATCCGGGCTGCGGAGGCTGCGCTGCCGCGGCAGGGCGTCGCGACTGCAAAGGTGACGGGCGACGGCGGGCAGTGGACCTTCGCGATCGCGGGCACCAGCGGCCTCGATACTGCGCGTGCCCGCCTCTATCCCGCCGATAGCGGATGGTTCGATGCCGGAGCACCGCAGAACATCAGCCGTGGCCCCGACGGCGTCCTGTCGGTGAGGGTAGCCGCCGCGGGCGCGCCGCCGTCAGAGCGCTTCGCCGGTGTAATCGCCGATGGCGCACGCAGCTATGCGATCCGCACCGACACCGTTTCGGCCACCCCGGATACCGCGCCGGGCAAATCCGCCGTGGCGTCCAGCGAGGGCGCCGCAGGCTTAAACCCGGCGCCCAAGGCGACGCTTCCAGCCGTAAACGCTGTTGCCGTGGAAGGCGCGCCCACCTCGACGCCCACGTTACGCATCGCGCTCATGGGCGCGATCCTCGGCGGCCTGCTTCTCAACCTCATGCCGTGCGTCTTCCCGATCCTTTCCTTGAAGGCCCTCAGTCTCGCGAAATCGGGTGCCGATCGCCGAAGCGCCCGCATCGAGGGTACCGCCTACTTCGCCGGCAGCGTAATCACGACCACCACGCTCGGCGGCGTCCTGGTCGCAGCGCGGGGGCTGGGTCACGATATCGGCTGGTCGTTCCAGCTTCAGGATCCCCGCATCATCCTTCTGCTGATGCTGCTCTCGCTGGCGATCGCGCTCAACCTGGCGGGCCTGTTCGAGCTGCGCGGTCCCTCGTTCAGCGGCAGCTGGCTGGATCGGCGCGGCGGCGCCGGTGCCTTCGGCACTGGTGCGCTGGCGGCGTTGATCGCGACGCCGTGCAGCGGGCCCTTCATGGGCGTGGCGCTCGGCGCGGCGCTGATTCTCCCGCCACCGGCCGCGCTGGCGGTCTTTGCCGGGCTGGGCGCGGGAATGGCGCTCCCGTTCCTGCTCGTGGCCCTCGTGCCTCAGTTGCAGCGATGGCTGCCGAAGCCCGGCCCGTGGATGGTCACATTCCGCCGGATTCTCGCGATACCCATGTTGGCCACGGCGCTCGGTCTGGCCTGGGTGCTGGGGCGGCAGAGCGGGGTCGACGGCTTGACGATCGGCCTCGCCATCGCCGCGCTAGCCGGGCTGGGACTGTGGTGGGCGGGCCTGCGCCAGATGCGCGGCGCCCGCGTCTCGCCGGCGCTGGCACCGCTGGCTCTCGCGGCGATCCTCGCGGTCTCGGTCGATTTCCCGCAGGCTTCGGCGGCTCCTACCGTCGCCGCCAAGGGTCGCGAGTCCTTCAGCGAGGTGCGGCTGGCGCAATTGCGCGCCGCCGGGACGCCGGTCTTTGTCGATTTCACCGCCGACTGGTGCCTGATCTGCCAGGTGAACGACCGCGTCGCCATCGATCGGCCGCAGACCCGAGAGGCGTTCGCAAAGGCTGGGGTCGTGATGATGGAAGGCGACTGGACCCGCGGCGATCCGGCGATCACGCGCTTTCTCGCCAGGCAGGGCCGCAATTCGATCCCCTACTATCTGTTCGCGACCCGGTCGGGCGAATTGCGTGAGTTGCCCCAGGTGCTGTCGAGCGACATGCTCGTGGAGTTGGCCGGGAACTGAGCGCAGATTTCGGGATCGACCAAGTCAGATTTTCGGGCACTCGACTGGCCCTGGTTCGTTCGAAATCGAAGCAGGAAAGAGGACGCAGATCATGAAGTGGATTTTCGCCGCGGCAGTCGTGACCGCGTTCATCGCCACGCCAGCCGCTGCGCAGCTCAAGGTCTACGGGCCCGGCGGGCCGGCCCCGGCGATGCGCGAAGCCGCCGCGCAATTCGAGAAGAGCACCGGCGTCGATGTCGAGGTTGTCAGCGGCCCCACTTCGCAATGGGTCGAGAGGGCCCGGAAGGATGCCGACGTGATCTTCAGCGGATCGGACACGATGATGACCGAATTCGTCCGCGCGCTCCCGAACGCGCTGCGCCAGTCGGATGTGCAGCCGCTCTACGACCGTCCGGCGGCCATCCTCGTGCGCAAGGGCAACCCTGCGAAGATCAAGGGATTCCGCGACCTGCTGCGCGGCGATCGCAATATCATGGTGGTCGAGGGTGCCGGGCAGAACGGGTTGTGGGAGGATCTGGCCAGCCGCGCCGGCGGGATCGGATTCCTTCAGAAGCTGCGCCCGCATATCAAGGTCTTTGCGGCCAACAGCGCCGAGGCGCGCGAGAAATGGCTCGCCGAGCCGAAGATCGACGCCTGGATCATCTGGAACATCTGGCAGAACGCCAACCCGGCGATCGCCGACCAGGTAGCGATCGAGCCCGATATCGTCGTCTTCCGTCCCATGGCAGTGGCGACCACCGTGTCGAGCGACCGGAAGGCAGACGCACAGGCTTTCACAGCCTTCCTGGCGAGCACGGCAGGGTCGGAGATATTCCGGCGGCACGGATGGCGCGCGCCGTCCGACGCCCGCGGTCGGGGGAGGCACAGGCGATGAGAGCTATGGCGATCCTCGCCGCCGCGACCGGCGTGCTGCTGGCGGCGCCGCTCACGGCGACCGCGCACCCCGCCACGGCGGTGCCGCATTTCGGTGCCTACGTGCCGCTTCCCGATGCGGAGAACCAACCCGACCCCGCGATTGCTTATCGCGTTGTCTTCGATATCGACAGCGCAGCCAGCGACAAGAACGCGCCACATCCCTCCCTCGTCAGGGTCGCCCGCTTGCTCAACATGCTCGCGACCAAGGGGATCCGTCCGCGCGATGGCGATATCGTGGCGATCGTGCACGGCGCGGCCACCCCCATGATCCTGACCGCCGAGGCGCACAAGGCGAGGTTTGGTATCGACAATCCCAACCGGGCTCTCATCGCCGAGCTGACGGCCGCGGGGGCGCAGGTCCACGTCTGCGGCCAGGCGCTGCATGGCCAGAAGATTGCGGCTCGCGAGGTCGCGCCCCAGGTCAAGATCGATCTGGCCGCGGTGACGACGCTCGCCAACTTGCAGCTGCGGGGCTTTGCTCTAATCCCGGATTAGCGCCTTAAGGCTGTGATAAGCTTGGAGTGAACTTGGCAGCGCGTCATAAATGTTGGGAGTGGATAATGCGTTTCCTTCTGGCGGCCCTCGCCCTCGTTCTTCCTGTCGCTGCCATGGCCCAGTCCCGAACGATCACCATCCTGCACACAAACGACATGCACGGGCGGCATGCACCCTTCCATGTCGCACCCGGCGATGCGACCGCGCAGACGGGCGATCCGGGCCGAAGCCCGAGCGGATTCAAGCGGTCCGCAACCATCGGCGGGTTTCAGTATCTCGCCGGCAAGGTGAACGAGATCCGCCGCCGCGAGGGTGCGGGCAATGTGCTGCTGGTCGATGCCGGCGATACCTTCAGCGACGACCTCGTTGGCAACCAAACGCGCGGCGAAGCGATGATCCGCCTCATGAACGCGCTGGGCTACCAGTTCATGGCGCTTGGCAATCACGATTTCGATTACGGCCTCGCGCGAACCCGTGAGCTTGCCGCGATCGCCCAATTCCCGATGCGCGGCGCGAACACGCTCGAGGCTGGTAAGCCGCTCTTCGGCGAGCCGTGGAAGCTGTTCAAGGTGAACGGCGTGCGGATCGCCATCCTCGCACTCAGCTATCACAACACCGACGAGACCGGCAGCAAGGACAATGTCCGCGGGCTCGAGTTCACAAACGGTATCGAGGCGACCCGCCGGTATCTGCCGCACCTGCGCAAGGCGGCCGATGTGGTCGTCCTGCTCTCCCATCAGGGCACGGCGGTCGATCGCAAGCTGGCGCGCGAACTGTCAGGCGTCGATCTCATCGTTGGTGGTCATTCCCATGACCGGATCGCACCGCCCGAGAAGGTCGGCGGAACCTGGATCGTGCAGGCACTTTCCGACGCCACCATGCTGGGCGAGGTGCGATTGACGCTCGGCAGGAATCGCAGGCTGCAATCGGTCGATGGGACGGTGCACGCCCTGTGGAATGACCGGGTCGAGCCCGATCCGGCGATGGCCCGGCTGGTTGGGGACATCGATGCGCCGTACCGCGGCAAGCTCGATGGGGTCCTTGCCGCCAGCATCGACCGGATCGGCAGGCAGTACAAATCGGAAAGTCCGTTCGACGTACTGGTGGGCGACCTTATGCGCGACTACACCGGTGCGCAGATCGCCTTCATGCCGGGTGTCGGTTACGGGGTATCGATCGAACCGGGTCCGATAACCCGCGAGCGGCTCTACACGCTACTTCCGCATCCGACCAAGCTCGTCACGCTCGAGATGACGGGTGCGGACGTCCTCAAGGTGCTCGAGCAGAGCGCGACCAATCTCGAGCCTGGCGACGACCTCAACCGCGTGGGCGGGCTGGTGCAGAGTTCCGGAATGGCTTGGACCGTGGACCTCAATGCGCCGGTGGGACACCGTGTGCGCGATGTGACGATCGGACGCACGCGAATCGACCCGGCAGGCTGGTACAGCGTCGCCACCAACGCGGGCATGACCGGCGGTTTGCATCGCTACGTCTTCACCGGCCGCAACCGCAAGACGCATGAGATCTCGGTTACGCAGCTGGTCGAGGAAGGTCTGGTCAAGCGCGGCACGATCGTAAGTCCGTCGCTCGGAAATATCCGCCTTGTGCCTTTGATTTCCAAGTGAGGGCACGGCTCCTTCTTCTAGCACTGCTGGCTCCCACGAGCGCAGCCGCTCAGGTTTCGGGCGACGGCCTGCTTCACGAAGCGGTCGGATCGCCCGACAACCTCCGCATTTCGGGCAGCGTTCGCGCCCGTATCGAGGCCATCGACGGACAGTTTCGTCCGGGGGTCGCGGTGTCCGACCGGCTGCTGACGCTGAGGACAACGCTGTTCGCAGAATACGATGGCGGCCCGGTGCGGATCGGGGCGGAATTCCACGATGCACGCGGCTATCTGCAAGGTCGCAACTCGTCGGTCGACAACGGCACGGTCAACGCGCTCGAGTTCTCGCAATACTACCTGGGTGCCGATCTCGGCGATGCGCTGGGAAAGGACAGCGATACCCGGTTTACCTTGGGTCGCATGACCATGGCACTCGGTTCGAGCCGCCTGGTGTCGCGGCAGGGTTTTCGCAATGCGATGAACTCCTACACCGGGGTAAGGCTCGAGCGGACATCGCCGGGCGGCGGCCGGATGGTCGGGTTCTGGACGATGCCGACCGTGCGCCTGCCGCTCGACGCGGCGGGGATACGCGATAACAGGATAGAGTGGGATCGAGAAAGCACCGATCTTCAGCTGTTCGGGTTTTTCGGCGCGTTGCCGCTCGACAAGGCGACGAGCGTCGAGATCTATGGCTATGGCCTGCGCGAGAACGACCGCGACGATTTGCAGACCACCGACCGCCGTCTGTTCACTCCGGGCGTGCGCGTGAGGCGCTTGCCGAGCGGGGGCGGTCCGGAGTTCGAGGTCGAAGCGATGGCGCAGCTTGGCACCGCGCGCCGGACGCGCCTGGCCACCGACACAGCGAATGTGCGGGTGCGGGCGTTCGGATTCCACGGCGAGGCCGGTTACCGGTGGGCGGGGGGCTGGAAGCCCAGAGTCACGGCCTTCATCGACTACTACACGGGTGATCGCGGGGGCCGGACCATGGGCCGTTTCGATTTGCTCTACGGTGGGCGTCGCTTCGAACTCGGGCCGACCGCGCTCTACGGGCCGGTGTCGAGATCGAACCTCGTCTCGCCCGGCGTGCGCCTCGAGGCCAGTCCAGACCAGCGCATGACGCTGTCCGGGCTTTACCGCGTGCTCCGGCTCGACAGCGCCAGCGACAGTTTCGCGCTCTCCGGCGTTAGGGATCCGTCCGGGCGTTCGGGACACGATGCCGGAAGCCAGCTCGAAGCGCAGCTTCGCTACCAGCTCGTCCCGAAGATCGCGGTGCTCGATGTCGGTGTGGCGCGTCTCTTCAAGGGGTCGTTTCTGCGCAACGCGCCCAACGCGCCAGCCACCGGCGACACGAATTACGGGTACGCCGATCTCACATTTATGTTCTAAGGGGGAAGGATGTCGCTGACGATCGGATTGCTGCTGGCGTTAAGCTTCGTCGTCTCGCTGCTGGCGCTCGCCTTTCTCATCTGGGCGATCAACAACAACCAGCTCCGGATCGAGCAAAGGCACGCTTATACCATCTTCACCGAGGGCGAAGCTGGGCAGGTCGACGATCCCACGGCCGAGCGGGAAGACGACCATCACTTCGACATTGAGCGCGCCGGCATCGATCGCGTCTCTCGTCTTCCGGTGCTGATCCTTGTCGCCAGCGGTATCGGCTGGCTGGTGCTGGGATCGCTGTTCGGGCTCGTCGCTTCGCTCAAGTTGCACTGGCCCGACTGGCTCGACGCGCAGGCTGCGCTCACCTTCGGCAGGGTGCGCACGCTTCACCTCAATATGGTGATCTACGGATGGGCGTCGATGACCGGCATCGCGGTGGCGCTGTGGGTCACCCCGCGAATTTTTCATACGCCCCTGCGCTTGCCGCGCCTGCCCCTGATCGGCGCCGCCCTTTGGAACATGGCTCTGCTCGCCGGAGCTATCGCCATCGCCAACGGCTGGACCGATGGCGAGGAGTGGCTGGAGATTCCCTGGCAGGTGGACATCGGGCTAGCCACGGCCGGGGTGTTCTTCGTCGTTCCGATTATCGTCACGGCCGCGAGGCGCGAGGTTCACCATATCTATGTGACAGGGTGGTATTATCTTGCTGGCCTGTGCTGGTTTCCGGTGCTGTTCGTGATCGCCAACATACCCTACATCCATTCCGGCGTGCAGGAGGCGACCGTCAACTGGTGGTTCGCGCATAACGTGCTCGGGCTCTGGCTCACACCGCTCGGCGTCGGCACGGCCTATTACTTCATCCCGAAAATCATCGGTAAGCCGATCTATTCCTACAGCCTCTCGCTACTCGGGTTCTGGGGTCTCGCGCTGTTCTACAGCCAGGTCGGCATCCATCACCTGATCGGCGGACCGGTTCCGACCTGGGTGGTGACGCTTTCCATCGTGCATTCGATGATGATGTTCATCCCCGTGCTGGCCGTCGCGGTCAACCAGCACGTGCTGGTGGCGCGCAATCTGTGGGCCCTGCGGGAATCGATCCCGCTACGCTTCGTGGCGCTGGGCGCGCTGCTCTACACGCTGGCATCGTTCCAGGGGTCGATCGAGGCCCTGCGCACCGTCAACAGCGTCACCCATTTCACCCATTACACGGTCGGCCACGCCCATCTCGGAGCTTACGGGTTCCTGACACTGGTCCTGTTCGGCGCGGTTTATTACCTGGTGCCGCGCAGTACGGGGCGGCAATGGCCATGGCCCGCTGCGATGGCCGCCCACTTCTGGCTCGTCGTCGTCGGCTTCCTCGTCTACTTCGCCGCGCTGACCATCGGGGGCGTGCTGCAAGGCCTCGCGATGCTCGACGCGACCCGGCCGTTCGCTGAAAGCGTTCGGGTCACGATGCCCTATCTGCAGGCCCGATCGGTCGGCGGAAGCCTGATGGCGCTCGGCCATCTCCTCTTTGCCGTCCATTTCGTCGTCGCGGTCTTGCAGCGGCCTGCCCCGCATCCTGGGGCGACGGTGCTCTCGAAGCCGGCGGTGGCCGCATGAACCGGATCCTGCCGCTGGGAGTGATCGCACTCGGCATCCTTGCCTTCGCGACGCTGATGCTGGTGATCGGGCCGGCCATCCAGATCAAGAGCATGGCGCCTACTCCCGGCCTTGCGAACTACAGCGCACAGGAGCTGCGCGGGCGGGAACAGTATGTCGCGCAAGGCTGCGTCTATTGCCACAGCCAGCAGCCTCGATCTGCCGACCAGGCGCCCGATGCCGAGCGCGGGTGGGGCCGCGCCGCGGTCGCTTCCGACTATGTCTACGATCGTCCGCATCAGCTCGGCACGATGCGAACCGGTCCCGACCTGTTCAATGTCGGGACCCGCCTGCCGAGCCGCGACTGGCATCTGACCCATCTCTACCAGCCGCGAGCGATCTTCGCCTGGAGCATCATGCCGGGGTATCCCTATCTGTTCGAGCGCAAGAGCCGCGCCGGGCCGGGCGACGTCGTCGTCTCGCTCCCGGCGGAGCATCGTCCGGCCGAGGGGGTGATCGTGGCGAAGCCCGCGGCGCTCGACCTCGTCGCCTATCTGCAGGGTCTCGATCACACCAATCCCGCACCGGCACGCGCGGTCAGGGATGACGGCTATTCGGAGCGCGGAGAGCCGCGATGAAGACCCAGCTTTCTGGCCCGCCCTCGCCGAGCGAGACCTTCGAACCCTATGAGACCATGCGCCCGATACCGCTCGGCGTGCTGATGATCGCGGTCGCGCTGGCCCTGTGGGGCGTCGTGCTGCTGTTCGACAACAGCGAAGCCGTCGCGATCGGCCAGGCCGAGCGCGCCGATGTCCTGGCCGATCAGCCGGCGCGCAGCGATGCCGATGGCGCCAGCCTGTTCTCGGCACGGTGCGCGACCTGCCACCAGCCGAACGGCTCGGGGGTCAGCGGTGCCGTGCCGCCGCTCGCCGGTTCTCCCTTCCTGGCCGGGCGAGCCGAGGTTCCCATCGCCATCCTCCTGCGCGGTATCGACGGGCCGATCCGGGTCCGCGATACCGTCTACGACGGCCATATGCCGAGCTTTGCCAGTGTCCTCTCCGACGAAGAGATCGCCCGCCTGGTTTCGTATCTGCGCGAGCGCTTCGCCGACCGGCCCGCGCCGGTCGCGGCCGAGATGGTGACAGCGTTGCGCGGCGAACTGGCCGGAGGCTCCGGGTGGAAAGGCGGGCAGGAACTTGCCGCAAGGCTGGCCCCCGAACTCGCGCCCCAGCCATCCTTCGCGCTCGCAAGCCGAGCCGAAGCCGACCCGGCGACCATGCGGCTCGTCAACGAAGGAACCAACGGCAGCTGGGCCTGCGCCTCCTGTCACGGCGCATTGGGACAAGGATCCGAAACCGTGCCGCGGCTCGCGGGGCTTCCAGCCGGCTACATCGCCCGCCAGCTCGAAAGCTACTTGAACGGGTCGCGCCGCAACGAGAGCATGGCGGTCGTCGCCCGCTCGCTGACGCGGCAGGAACGCGTTGCGCTTGGCGATTACTACGCGCTGTTGCGCGCGCCTTCCAACGCGCGGCCTAGCCTTGGCGGCGACATCGCGCGTGGCGAGAGGCTGGTTCTCGAGGGCGTTTGGGATCGCGGTATTCCTCCCTGCGTGTCGTGTCATGGCCCCTCGGCGTTCGGGGTCGCGCCGGGGTTTCCCGGGCTTGCAGCCCAGCATCCCGCCTACACGGCCTCGCAACTTGCCGCCTGGGTTTCGGGCGAACGCGACAATGCGCAGCAGAAACTGATGAACGGCATCGCACGTTCACTCGACGACGCGGACCGCCGCGCTGTCGCGGACTATCTGGCGACGCTGCCACCGGTCCCCGTCGCCGCGACCAAGGAGAGGGCCGATGATCGACGATGACCGGATAAGTGCGGAAGCTCAGGACAGCCCGAAGCAGGAGGGCGCTGGCCGCGCGGTGCGCCGGGGCGTGATCGCACTGGGGGGTGGAGCGGCGCTCTTCGTTCTCGTTTCCATGGCCTTCGACCTCGGCTGGCTGCGCGATCGTGGCGAGCCCGTGAAGAACAGGGAGGCCCCGCAGGCCATGCATACGTTCTTCCCGCCCGGTGAACAGGCCATCCCCGACGGGCCGGCGGGCGATGCTATCAAGCGCGGGCAGGCGATTTTCATGAATACGCGCATGAATGCTAAAGACTTCGTCGGCAACCACCTGTCGTGCAGCAACTGCCATCTCGATGGGGGCCGCAAGGCCGACTCCGCGCCGATGTGGGCAGCCTGGGTCTCCTATCCGGCCTATCGGAAGAAGAACAAGCAGATCAACACCATGGAAGACCGGATCAAGGGCTGTTTCACCTATTCCATGAACGCCCAGAATTCGCCGACTGGGGGGGCGCCGCCCGCGGGACACGATGTCTACAAGGATCTGCAGACCTATATGCACTGGCTCGCGACCGGCGCGCCTACGGGTAAGAAGATGCTTGGCGCTGGCTACCCCGAACTCGACAAACCTGCCGGCGGCTACGACCCCGCGCGCGGGAAGCTCGTCTACGACGCGAAATGCGCGGTCTGCCATGGCTCGGACGGCCAGGGGCAGCGCGATCTGAACGGTCGCCTCGTGTTCCCCCCGCTGTGGGGTCCCGACAGCTACAACTGGGGCGCGGGCATGGCGCGGGTCAATACCGCCGCGGGCTTCATCAAGGCCAACATGCCGCTCGGACAGGGCAACAGCCTCACCGATCAGCAGGCCTGGGACGCGGCGGCCTTCATCGACAGCCAGGAACGACCTCGCGACCCCCGCCAGAAGGGCAGTATCGCGGACAACGCCAAGGCCAATCACGGCGGGGACAGCTATTACGGCAAGGTCGTGGGCGGCCGCCAGCTGGGGGCCGGTACGAAGTGACCCCCACGGCGGCGCGCCGCCAGCTCTTCGGGGTGGAAGGCTTGTGGTGCGGCGCCTGCGCCAGCGGGCTGGAGCGCCGCCTCGCGGCCATGGCCGGTGTAAACCGGGCAACGGTGCATTTTCTGACCCGCTCGGCCTTCGTCGAATGGGCGCCGGGCCGACTGGGCGAGCGCGATATCACCGACTGCGCCGCGCGCAACGGCTACCGGCTGGTGACGCCGCGCAGCCTGGCGGAGATGCGCGAAGCGCTGGGCGCGCCGCCGAGCTGCGTCTCGTCCGGCGTTTCGCGATTGCGGCGTTCTTCGGCACGAAGCAGCGCCTCTTCCGCGTGGAGCGTGCGTAGGACGAGAGAGTCTTCGGCGATCGCCGCGTGCAGCGTGAGACGCACGGATTCCATATCGGCGTTCGCGGCCGCAGCCTCGGCCTCTCCGGCCATGGCCTCGCTGCGGGCCCGGCCCCACAGGTCGATCTCGTAGGAGAGCGCCGCGCCGACCACCGTCCTTCCGACATCGCCTGCAGCGCGATCGTTCTCGCGCGTGGGCGACAGCCGCCGGGAGGCGGTCCTTGACCTAGCCGACGATCGCGAAGTCGAGGCGGCGCCGTTCTTCAGCACAGTCAGCAGGGCCGAGCGCTGACCGTTGACGTGCACGACATTGGTCTGGGGCGCGGCACCATCGCGCACATGCGCGACGTCGCGCATGAACACGGTCGCCCCGGAAGCTGCCGCAGGATCGTCTGCGAGATCGAGGTGACCTGGGCGGTCGCGATGCGGATATCGACGTCGGGCTGGAAGTAGATCTTGACGACCGCGACGCCGTTCAGGGACTGGCTTTCAATGTGCTCGATGTCGTTTACCGCGCTGCCGAGCACGCGTTCATAGGGCGTGGCGATCCGCCCGGCCATGTCGCGCGGGGACAGGCCATTGTAGGACCAGGCCGTCGCGATGACCGGAACGTCAATGCGCGGCAAGATGTCGATCGGCGTGCGCGATCGCCATCACTCCGATGCCGAAGATCAGCACCGCCATGACGATGAAGGTCAAAGGCCGCGTGAGGGCGACTTGGACGGTACGGATCACGCGCAGGCGCTCCTAGACAAATGTGATACAGGACATCGGCTGAAGTCTCCCGGACGCGCTCAGAAAACCGCAAGCTTAAGGGCCGCTTACCGGTCGCACCCGAGGTTCGGACCCCGCGCACACGGCCCGTCGCAGGCTGCGAGGCATGGCAGCAGGCGGGCTAAGGTTACGATAAGCTTGGCTCGCGATACGGTTGCGATGGAGACGGGCCGGTGACCAACACCAATTTGTCGCGACGGCGCACATTGGAGCTTGCCACGGTTGGGCTTGCGGGAGTGGGCGCGAGTGCGCTCCTGCGCGGATTCGCGCCCCGGGGAGTGGATGTCGCGTCGAACCAGACCGCGCAGGCGCTGCTCATGGACGCGGATGCCCCGCGTGCCGGGCCGGCCGACGCCACACTCACGGTCGTCGTGTTCGGTGACTACCAGTGCCCGGTATGCCGTTTCGCGAGCTTCGCGCTTCACCAGGCCGCGCGCGAGGATGGCGGGGTCATGCTGATCTACAAGGAATGGCCGATCTTCGGGGCTCTCTCGGAGCGCGCCGCGCGCGTCGCTCTCGCGAGCGACCGGCAGGGCATCTACACCGCGTTCCATCAGGCGCTGATGGCCGAGCCGCGGCGGCTGGATGACAGCGTCCTGCGCGATGTCGCCGAAGCGACCGGGGGGATATGGAAGCAGCTCGAAAGCGACCTCGTCTCGCATCGCGACGTGATCGAACGCGAGATCGCGAGCACCCGAAACGCGGCATTCGCGCTGGGGCTGGCGGGAACACCCGCCTATGTTATCGGGCATCGCCTGGTGAACGGCGCTCTCAGCCTCGAAGAGTTCGAGGCGGCTTTTCGCTCGGGGCGTGAGACCTGAATGCGGCAACCCCGGAAAAACCCGCCAGACGTCGACGAAAGGTTTGTACCATGCGCACCCTGACGCTTCTGCAGCTGAACGATCTGCACGGATATATCGAACCGCATCGCGAGCTCGTCCGGGACAAGGGCGAATGGAGCTTTGCCGAAATGGGCGGGCTTGCGCGCATCAAGGCACTGTTTGAACAGGTCAGGCGGGAGACCGCTGGGGCGGTGATCGCGCTCGACAACGGCGACACCTTTCACGGCACCCATGTGGCGGTCGCATCGCGGGGGCACGCGCTGGTGCCGCTGATGAACGCCCTCAAGATGGACGCGATGACCGTCCATTGGGAGTTCGCCTACACCCCTACCGGCGTGTGCGATCTGGCCGCGTGTCTCGACTACCCCATGCTCGCGATCAACTGCTATCGGAAGGACGATGGGAGTCTGCTGCTTCCGCCGTGGCGAATCGTCGAACGTGCTGGTCTGCGCGTCGGGATCGTCGGCATCGCGTGCCCCATCGTCGACAAGACAATGCCGCCCGCGTTCAGCGAAGGGGTGCGCTTCACGATCGGCAACGAGGAGTTGCCGGGTACGATCCAGCAGCTGCGCGCTCGGGAGGATGTCGACCTAGTGGTGGTCCTGTCCCACCTCGGCTTCCCGCAGGACGTCAAGCTGGCCCGAGAAACCGACGGGATCGACGTCATCGTCAGCGGTCATACCCATAACCGAATGCATGAGGCGATCGTCGAGAACGGCGCGATCATCTTTCAGTCCGGTTGTCATGGCTCGTTCGTCGGCCGGCTCGATCTCATGATCGAAGGCGACCGGGTCGTGTCGCACCGGCATGAGCTGATACCGATCGACGACCGAATAGCCGAGGACGCCGCGGTCGCTCGCATGGTGGACAATGCGCTTGCCAGGGAGCGGACCGAGATGTCCGAGATCGTGGGACGCATCGACACCGCGCTGCATCGCTATGACATGACGCAGTCCTCCATGGACGACATCCTCCTGAGGGCGATCGCCGAAGCCGGCGGGACCGATATCGCCTTCTCGAATGGCTGGCGCTACGGAGCGCCAATCGCGCCCGGACCCGTCACGCTCAACGATCTGTGGAACATCGTTCCTACCAATCCCGAAGTCTCGACGGTCGAGCTCACCGGCACCGAGCTTCGGACGATGATCGAGGAGAATCTCGAGCGCACGTTCTCGGCCGATCCGTACGGCCAGATGGGCGGATACGTGAAGAGAATGCGGGGACTGACGCTGTACCTGAAAGCGGAAAATCCCAGTGGACGGCGTATCGACCGATTGTTCGCAGGACCCGCGGAGGTACGGCCGGAAAGCCTGTATAAGGTTGCCTTCGTTACCGAGCAGGGAGTGCCGGCGAAATTCGGGGCCAATCGGGCGACGACCGGTGTCACGGCGATCGAGGCGCTCAGACGGCTGTTCGCCAAGGACTCGATCACGAAGTCCGAGCCGGCGCAGTCGGTTTTTCTGGTCTAGCCAGGCCGCTTGCTCCAACGGTCCAGCACGCGGATGCCAGCGCAAGCTCAATCCGTGCGTCCGGCCATCGCATGGTCGCGCTGCTGCTCGGCGTCGGCAATATCGTGAACTAGCTTTGCGCTCACATGGTTGTGTCGGCCGGTGTCCTGAGCATGCCCGCGTGTTCCATCGGCATTTGTCTGATCTCGCCTGGGGTCTGCGTTTGCTTGCGACCCGGTGGGTACGATGAAATATCGCTACGATAATCGTCGATAGCGAATGGCCGCTACGATCAGTGCGATGACCAGTGGCAAGATCATCATCGCAAGCAGTCCCAGATGATGCATGACCCAAGGAATGATCGTTAATTGAGCGCCAAGCGCGCGGCCGAGCCAAGTCCATAGTCCGGCCCAGGCAACCGCGCCTGTCGCGTTGGCGACCAGGAAGGTTCGCCAAGACATTCCGGTCGTGCCCGCCGCGATGCCGTTGAGCTGGCGGAGCAGCGGAAAGAACCGCGCAAGAAAAACGATCAGCCAGCCACGACGGTCCATCTGTAATTCGACCCTTGCCAGCCGCTCATGCGTGATGCCCACGTGCCTGCCGTGCTTCAGGACGAGCGGCCGACCACCCCTCGTGCCGATCAGGTAGGCGACATTATCACCGAGAATTGCCGCGCTGGCAGCGATGAGCCAGATCGGTATGGCATGGAATGTGCCGTCAACAGTGAGACCACTGGCGACGATGAGGGTCGTCTCGCCCGGAAGCGGCAGTCCCATGCTTTCCAGAAATATGATTCCGAACAGTCCGAAATAGCCATATTGTCCAAGCGCGCCGTCAGGGCCCAGAAAATGAAATGGGAAGTGCATGGCTTTGCGTTATGGAAGGATGTCCGGCTTGGGAAGTCACCGTACGGCAGGTACATCGTCCGGGGACCTCGTCCCGGTCCGCGAACAAGGCTTGGGCCAATCGAAGAATGGCGCATATTTCGCCGGGCACCTGCGCGGTGTGGCCGCGGCATACTGGAGCCGGGGCGTACAGGTGTTCTTTCGAAACACGGAAGGGTCGGTTAGGCTTCTGATAGCAGACGCAAGCTTCTTTATCACCCATCTGGCTGGAATGGCCACGCTGCTGCGCTGTCCCGCCTGCCAGCTTTCGCAAGCGCGCATCCTGCAGTGACGCCGGCATGACGCTCATTGCGGCGATCGGCTGCTTCGCGATGGCTGGCGGTTGTGCACGGTGACCTTGAGACCCGGTCCGGCATCGCCAACCTCCAGCAACAGATCGTGTGCCCGAGCGATAGCGCGGACGAGCGCGAGCCCCAGCCCGGTCCCCGCCGTGGTGCGGCTCTTCTCGAGCCGATAGAAACGGTCGAAGACTCTCTCGCGATCCCGCTCGGGAATACCCGGCCCGTCGTCCTCGACGAGGGCTTTAAAGCCACTTCGAGAGGGTTTCAGGGATACGACCACTCTCGCGCCTTGCGGCGTGTGCGTCAGAGCATTTTCTATCAGATTGGTGAAAAGCTGCTGGAGCAGTGCGCGGTCGCCCATGACACCCACACCGTCGGCGATGGACCAGGTCAGGCGGCGGCCTCGGTCCGCCGCGACAGGTTCGTAGATCTGGCACAATTCGCTCAGCAACGCGGACACATCGACGGCGGTGAAATGACTCCGTGCAGCACCCGCCTCAATCTGCGCGATCCGCAGTAGCGAGGCAAAAACCTCGAGCATATGGTCTGCATCGCGGCGCGTCGTTGCGATAAGCTCAGTCCGCTCGCGTGACCCCGTTGTCCGCTCCAGTTCCTCGAGGCGTTGTTTGAGCCGCGCCAGCGGCGTGCGCAGATCATGCGCGATGTCGGAGGAAATCTGGCGGAGCGACTCCATAGACTGCTCGAGCTGATCGAGCATCGCGTTGAGCGGTCGTGCCAGGCGCATGAACTCGTCGGCACTCTCGCCCGATGGCATGCGGCTCGACAGATCGCCGTCGATGACGCGCTGGGCGGCTGCGCTGAACCCGTCGATTCGGGCGATCACCAGCTTCGCCACGACCCAGCCTCCGCCCAGGACGATGACCGCCGTGAGGGAGATAGCTCCCAGAAGGGCGCGGATCAGCGCTTCGCGCAGCTCTCGAAGCTGCGCATCGCCACGCCCGGCGAACACATATCCGCCACCGCGCGGAGCAATTCCGAAGCCGACCACGCCCTCCTTGCCGTCCAGCCCCGCGGAGTCGGCTATGACCGTTTTGCGGCTATCGAGGAATGTCGGCCCGAGTGGACGGATGGGCATGTCGACCGAGCGAAGGACGGTTCCTCCGGCCGGATCGGTCACCAGATAGCGCGGAGAGCCGTCAGTCACCCTCGGTGACGTCAGCTCGATTATGTCGTCATAGTCACGCTCGGACATGAGCCGCGCGATCTGTCGGGCATCCGCCTCGCTCACCGCCAGCAGCTGGCGTTCGACCGTCTGCGTCGCCGTGCGGTAGGCCAGCGCGAACAGCGCGATGACGACCGCCAGGAAGAGCAGCGACGCCGCCATCGCGATCCGGAAGGAGGTCGCCCGCCAGAGATTACTGGTCGGCGCCGACAAGATAGCCCGCTCCGCGTATCGTCTTGATGGCCGTCTCGTCGCAGTCGCGGTCCAGCTTGCTGCGCAGTCGGCTGATATGGGTCTCGACAACGCTGGTCTTCGGATCGAAATGGAAACCCCACACCCCTTCGAGCAGCATCGTCCTCGTGACGACGCGTCCGGCGTGCCGCATGAGATACTCCAGCAGCTTGTATTCCTGGGGCTGAAGATCGATCTCCCGGCCGGACCGTGTCACGCGTCGGGTCAGAAGATCGATACGAAGCGGGCCGGCAACCAGGTCCGTCTCCGCCTTTGTGGTTCTTGGCCTGCGGGCCAGAGCGTCAATTCGCGCCGCCAACTCGGCGAAGTCGAAGGGCTTCACAAGATAGTCGTCTCCTCCCGCCTCGAGGCCCCCGACACGATCGGAAACACCGTCGAGAGCCGTGAGGAATAAGGCCGGGGTCATCCTGCCGGCGGCCCTGATGCCGCGCAGCATCGACAAGCCGTCCATTCCGGGCAGCATGCGATCGATCACGATGACATCGTAGTCCTCGCCGACCGCGAGCATGAAGGCATCGCGCCCATCGCTCGCGACATCGACAACGTGGCCCAACTCCGTCAGGCCACGTTCGACATATTGCGCCGTTTCGTGGTCATCTTCGGCAAGAAGAATTTTCACCAACGTCTCCCGCAACAGTGACGGTCTCTTAGCATTGGTCGGCCGGGGCGCCCATGGGCAGGGGGGAAAGGGAGCCCCGGCCAACCGTCAGCGTCAGTCGGCGTCGGCACCTCCTTCGGTCCCTTCGCCGTCGTCCGCGGACACGGACGTCACCTTGCCCGAGAGGCCATCGACCATCACGGTCTGCTCACGGCTCGCTCCGGACACGCTGACTTCCCAAACGGGCGTCGCGGACTCGTCGTCGAGCTCGACCTCGGCCGCCTTCAGGCCGGTCTGCCGCTCCGCAGCGGCCGCCGCGCTGCCGGCCGTTACCCTGGCGTCGGCGAGCATCCTGCCCTCGTGAGCCTCCTCGGCCGCGTCGTCGCCCGTCTCCTTGTCGGACATGCTCATTCCGGCATGGCGATCGTTCGTGTCGGATGCGACCGCCGCGGCGCCCATACCGGCAATGCCCACAACCCCCACGACGGCAGCCATTAGGCTCGCTTTCGCCGGGCCACTCAGAGTCTTCATCGTCTGTCTCCTTCGGTTACAGCCCATCGTCGGACCGTGCGTCCCTTGTGAGCGTGCCGACTTCGAAGGAGGCTTTCCGCCGATTTACTTTTTGGTGATCTTCGGCACGGACGCCGATCGTGTCGCGCTAATCCCGATTCAACCGAAGCATCGGGCCGATGACGCGCTCGCCGCGCAGTTCGTGCACAACCGAGATTCCCACATGTCCCACGAGATAGGCCCACATCAGGGGAGCGACGGCCTCGTGGACGCCGAGTAAGGACCGTGCCGATGGAACGAAATAGCCGAGCAGACCGCTTGCGGCCATCACGGTCGCAACGATAAGTCCCAGGCCATGGACCGCGCTCGCAAAAGGGCGTTCGGAACGGCCCTCGTGTAGAGGAGCGAACAAGCGTCGCCCGTCCTCGACTACGCGCCTCAGTTGCGACGGCGAGAACCAGGGGAAGAACGCAACGAAGCGCGTTTCACCCGACCGGACCATGCTCCAGAGCCAGAATGCGACGAGAATGGCCGTCGCGGCGATGCCGACCTTCTCGTGCAGCTCGAACCAGCTGTCTCCCGGACGGTTGGGTCCTGGGCTGCGCATGATCAGGCTCAGCGTGAGTTGCGAGAGAATCGCCAGTCCGGCGAGCCAGTGCAGAATACGGGTCGTGCGCGAACGTCTCATCGGGGTGGCTTCAGTCATTACGTCGCTCCCTTGGGTTTCTGTCGATTGCGGTAGCGCGCCTTGAGCAACTCCAGTTGATGAACAGATCGGA
>JAJYQP010000001.1 GCA_021794525.1 Pseudomonadota bacterium
GACCGCGTCGCGGACGAGCAGCCAGCCGTTCTCCGAACCGGGCACCGAACCCTTCACGAAGATCAGGCCGCGCGCCGCGTCGGTGCGGACGACTTCCAGATTCTGCTGGGTGCGCTGACGGTCGCCCATGTGGCCGGCCATCTTCTTGCCCTTGAACACGCGGCCCGGATCCTGGCGGTTACCGGTCGAACCGTGGGCACGGTGGCTGATCGAGACGCCGTGCGTCGCGCGCATGCCGCCGAAGCCCCAGCGCTTCATCGCGCCCGCAAAGCCCTTGCCCTGCGTGTGGCCGGTGATGTCGACCTTCTGGCCGGCGATGAAGTGCTCGGCCGAAATGTGCGCGCCGACGGGGACGAGACCGTCCTCGCCCTCGACGCGGAATTCCGCGACGCGCATCTTCAGGCCGACATCCGCCTTCGCGAAGGCTTCGCGCTGCGGCTTGTTCACGTTCTTCTGCTTCGCCTCACCGGCGCCGAGCTGGACGGCGAAATAGCCATCGCGGTCGGCGGTGCGGTGCGAGACGACCTGGCAGCCTTCCAGCGCGAGAACGGTAACCGGCACGTGCCGGCCGTCCTCCTGGAAGAGGCGGGTCATCCCGACTTTCTTGGCGATCACGCCAGTGCGCATCGTCAAACTCCTACAGAGGCACCACGGGACCATCCCGAGGTGCGTGTCCAGCCCTTGAATGATGCGAGCCCCCGTCCGGGCTGGGTACCCCCTCCCGAAGGAGAGAGCGAGACGGGGGACGCAGGCCCGGGCGGCTGCCCGGCGGTATCCCAATGTCTTGCCGGCGAACCGGCGGGGCCATCGAGCGCCCCTTGAACTTCCGGCGGTTTCAGGTCTCGCCGTAGACCCGGATCAATGGCTTACGCCAGCTTGATCTCGACATTGACGCCGGCGGCCAGGTCGAGCTTCATCAGCGCATCGACGGTCTGGGCGTTGGGCTGCACGATATCGAGCAGCCGCTTGTAGGTGCGCACCTCGAACTGCTCGCGCGACTTCTTGTCGATGTGCGGGCCGCGGTTCACGGTGAACTTCTCGATACGCGTCGGCATGGGAATGGGGCCGCGAATAAGCGCACCGGTCCGGCGGGCGGTCTCTGCGATCTCGCCAGTGGCCTGGTCGAGAACGCGGTGGTCGAACGCCTTGAGGCGAATGCGGATATTCTGAGCTTCCATGTCCTACACCGATGCGAAAGAGCCGCGAGCGATCTTGCGACCGCTCAAAAAACAAAGGCCGGCCCCGCGTCCATCCGGTTTCCCGAAAACTGCGGGCGGCCCCTGCGAATCTCGTAAGTCCGCGGACGAATCCGCGGCTGCGGGCGGGCCTATACGGAGGAGACCGGCTTCTGGCAACCCCCGAATTGAGGCTTTGCGGCGCGTTTGCCGCGGCTGCCGGAACCGACCACCCGGAGAGGGTCTGCTCGCATAAAAAGGGCCCGGCTCACGCGTATGAGCCGGGCCCCTCTATCGTGTCGCCCGAAGGCGATGCGCGATTACTTGGTGATCTTCGCGACCACACCCGAGCCGACGGTGCGACCGCCTTCGCGGATCGCGAAGCGCAGGCCTTCGTCCATGGCGATCGGAGCGATCAGCTTGACACCGATGGTCACGTTGTCGCCCGGCATCACCATCTCGGTGCCCTCGGGGAGGATGACCTCTCCGGTGACGTCGGTGGTGCGGAAGTAGAACTGCGGGCGGTAGTTGGCGAAGAACGGCGTGTGACGGCCACCTTCGTCCTTCGACAGCACGTAGACCTCGGCGCTGAACTCGGTGTGCGGGCTGACCGAACCGGGCTTGCAGAGAACCTGGCCACGCTCGACCTCTTCACGGGCGACGCCGCGGATCAGCGCGCCGACATTGTCGCCAGCCTCGCCGCGATCGAGCAGCTTGCGGAACATTTCGACGCCGGTGACGGTCGTCTTCTTGGTGTCCTTGATGCCGACGATCTCGACTTCGTCACCGACGTTGACGATGCCGGTCTCGATACGGCCGGTCACAACAGTGCCGCGGCCCGAGATCGAGAACACGTCCTCGATCGGCATCAGGAACGGCTTGTCGACCGGACGGTCGGGCTGCGGGATGTATTCATCGACAGCCTTGATCAGCGCGATGACCGATTCCTTGCCGATGTTGTCGTCGCGGCCTTCGAGGGCGGCGAGAGCCGAACCCTTGACGATCGGAATGTTGTCGCCGTCGAAGTCGTAGCTCGAGAGCAGCTCGCGCACTTCCAGCTCGACGAGCTCGAGGAGCTCCTCGTCGTCGACCTGGTCGACCTTGTTCATGTACACGACCAGCGCCGGCACACCGACCTGGCGGGCGAGCAGGATGTGCTCGCGGGTCTGCGGCATCGGGCCGTCGGCGGCGTTCACGACCAGGATCGCGCCGTCCATCTGGGCGGCACCGGTGATCATGTTCTTCACGTAGTCGGCGTGGCCCGGGCAGTCGACGTGCGCATAGTGGCGGGCTTCCGACTCGTACTCGACGTGGGCGGTCGAGATGGTGATGCCGCGCTCGCGCTCTTCGGGGGCCTTGTCGATGTTGGCGAAGTCGACGGCGGCACCGCCGTAGGCTTCCGCCATGACCTTGGTGATCGCCGCGGTCAGCGTGGTCTTGCCATGGTCGACGTGACCGATGGTGCCGATGTTGCAGTGCGGCTTGTTCCGCTGGAATTTTTCCTTGGCCATTGTCTTTCCTTATGCGGCGCGCTGCCTAAGGCGTGCGGGCCATCTCCAATCAAAAACTGCGCTTTGGAACGGGGTCGTCCCCAATCGCCAGCATCGACCGGGTGCGGCCCGGCCGGTTGCGAGGGCGCGCCGATAGCGAATGTGGCGCGCGCGCGCTAGTCCTAAATTGCCGCCCGCGGCCGCCCGGGGGGGACGGAGCGGCCCGGAGCGGGCGACGCGGCTCAGATAAGAGCCTTGCCCATCCGTAACAAGGGGACCTTCACGCCGTCGACATCGGCCTGTTCGGGCGCAGAAATCGACGCGTATCCCGCGGCACGATAGAGCGGCACACCGGCGGCGGTGCCCATCAATTCGACCCGCACGAATCCGGCGGCCTTCGCGGCATCCTCGCACAGGCGCAGAATCATCCGTCCCACCCCGCGACGCACGAAATCTGGGTCTGTATACATCGCCCGCACCTTCGCTGCATCGCGGGCCGGATCGAGACGCTCCGGTTCCCGCCCAACGATACTCGCGTCCCCGCCGTACAGGGTCGCGCGGAAGCTCCAGCCGCCGCAGCCGGCGATCCGGCTTCTCTCCTCGACGATGAAGTATGTGCCATCGGCGACGAGCTGGCTGTCGAGCCCCATGACCTTGTGGCTCGCCGCCACCTGCGCGGGATCGAGGAAGTCGCCCTGGAGTGATTCGATGGCGCGGTTCATCACCCGGTGCAGCGCCGGAATGTCTGCCTCGGTGGCGATGCGCCACGAAAAAGGCGGCGGGACATCGCCCCGCCGCCTCTCTCCCCTTGGATCGCCCAGGATCAGTAGGTGACCCGCAGGCGGACGTAGTAGAAGCCGCCGTTGATGCCGAACGGACCGCCCGAACGCGGGTAGACCTGCCCGTCGGCAAGGCTGTCCGTCAGCGCATAGATCGGGTTGGTCGTGCTCGGCGCGATGCGGTCGGGATAGGTGTCGAAGATGTTGTTCGCACCCACCGTCAGCGTGTAGTGATCCGCCACCGTGTAGCTCAGGTCGAGGTCGGCAGTCACCTTTCCGCTGAAGCGCTGGCCCGGATATTCGAGCTGGTTCGCCCACGAGCTGAAGTAGTTCACCCGCGCATTGGTCTGGAAATTGCCGAGCTGCCAGTTGGCCGAGGTGTTCAGGCGATGCTTCGGCGGCAGGTTGGCGATGTTGAACCGCTGGTCCGCACTTATGACCGAGGGATTGAAGTCGGTCACCTCGCTCTCGTTATAGCTGTAGGCGACGGTCAGGTTCAGGCCGCCGTCCATCAGCCGCGTGCGGTAGCTCGCCACCGCGTCGATGCCCTTGGTCCGGGTGTCGAAGCCGTTGGTGAAGTAGTTCACGTCACCGCCGAGGCCGACGACCGCGAGGGCCGGCAGCGCGTTGAGGTCGGCCTGCGTGACCGTGAAGGTCTGCGAGATGCCGATCCGGTCGCGCACATCGATGATGTAGCCGTCCACCGTCAGCGTCAGGTTGTCGATCGGCTTCAGGATGAAGCCCGCACCGTAGTTGTTCGACTTCTCCGGCTGCAGCGACTGGGCGCCGTAATACTGCGCGATCGAGCTCGTCACCGGATAGGTGCCGGTCTGGATCTGGTTGCCGCTGCGGAAGTTGGTGGTGACGATCTGGGTGTTGTTCTGGCCCGGCGAGGGGGCATGGAACCCGGTGCCGATCGTGCCTCGGATCGAGATCGCCGGCGTGATCTCGAACAGGGCATTGGCTTTCCAGACGAAAGTGTCGCCAAAGGTGTCGTAGTCTTCGTAGCGTCCGGCAACGCCGACCGTCAGCGCATCAACGATGTCGGTTTCGGCGCCAAAATAGACGCCCCAGCTGTCCTGCGAGGCCGCGCCGGCGAAGACCGGGCTGACGCCGCCATAACCGCTCGCCGCGGGCGACTGGGTCGCGATGCAGTTCGAGGTGCCGGTCGCGCTCACCACCGGCAGGCCCGAGTTGAATCGTGGACAATCGGCAGCGGTGTTGGGAACCGGCTCGTAGCCGCCGCCCACTGCCGGGCGGTAGAGCGGCGTCGCTGCATAGGGACCGGCAGCATAGGACTGCAGGTCGCCGACGGTCTTTTCATATTCCTCGCGCCGCTTCTCGACACCGGCAGAGAGCGTGATCGGGCTCGCGAAGCCGACCTCGACCGGGTAGGTCAGGTCGAGGTTGTATGTCTGCTCGCGCTGGATCAGGTCGCCGAAGTAGAACCGGGTCTGGCTGAGCGGCCCGAAGGAGGCGCTGAGCGAATCGGTCATCGACAGCGACAGCGAATTACGCGCCAGCGTGGCCGACAGGTCGTAGGTCAGGCCGCCCTCGAACTCGCCCTTGAGACCGACGGTGCCGTACATCTGGTCGACGTCGCCGATGAAGCGCGGGGTGAATCCCGCCGGGTAGATCGAGGCGAAGCTGAAGGTGCTGCCGTTGATCAGGAAACCGCCAGCCGGGCAGCTCGGATCGCCCGTCGGGCACGGCGTCGTGTAGATCGTGTTGAACGAACCGTTGCGGCCGTTGGTGCGCGTGGCCTGCGTGCCGCTGCCGTCATTCACGATCAGCCCGGTCGCGGTCTGCGACGGACGGTAGTTGAAGCTCTGGTTCGCCGCGCTGCGGGCATAGTTTCCGGTGGCGTAGAGCGTGATCGCGTCGGTTAGGTCGAAACCGGCGTTGACGAAGATCTTGTAACCGTCGCCAGGCGACGAGCCCCAGATCTGCGCCGGTCCCGGATAGTTCGGCAATTGCGCGGCAAGGGATGGGTTGTTCTGCGCGAACGCGACCGCATTGGGACGGGTCTGCCCGCGGCTGGTCCCCTCCTCGTCATAATATTCCGCAGCGACCGTCACGAAACCCGTGTCGCCCAGACGGACACCGCCGAACAGGCCGAATTGCCACCGCTCGCCGTCGCCCTCGTAGGTCTGGCCCCAGAGCGCCTGCGCCTCTAGCCCTTCATCGTCGCGAATCTGGTAGTTGATGACGCCGCCGATCGCATCCGAACCGTACTGCGCGGTCGCCCCGTCGCGCAGGATCTGCAGGTTCTTCACCGCGATCGCGGGAATGTTGGAGATGTCGGCACCCTGCGAGCCGTAGGACAGCGCGGTGTCGCCCCCCGAATAGACCTGCACCAGGGCGGCGCGGTTGTAGCGCTTGCCGTTCACCATCACGAGGATCTGGTCGGCGCCGAGGCCGCGCAGCGAGGGGGGACGTACGAAGGTCGAGGCGTCGGAGATCGTGTTCTGCGGCACGAAGAACGACGGCACCAGGTTGCGCACGGTATCGAGCATGTTCGCGGCCGGCTGCGCGCCGAGCTCCGTCGCACCGATAACGTCGATCGGCGAGGCGCTGTCCGTCACTGAGCGGTCGGTACGGCGGGTACCGATGACGATCAGCTCAGGCGCGCTTTCGGGGCCGGTGGGCGAAACCTGCTCACTTTCGAGCGGGTCGTTGGCCGTGTTCGCATCCTGCGCCAGCAGTGGCGACGAGGCGACGGCGGCCAGGGCCGCGCCGCACGCCAGCCGGCTGATGATCGAATAGAAACGATATTTCCCCATACCAAACTCCCGCGTAACGAAAACCTCTTCAACAGCGTCATTCACCATTTTCGTTGCGCATTGAAAAGCCTTCAGCAGCGTCGAGGCGGTGGATGGCAAGGTTTTCCATCCAAGCTGTTGCAATATCGTCGCAGTGGTGTTGCTCTCGCGGTGTCGGAAACACGGCGCGCAGAAACACGAACGGCGCGGCAGGCCGAAACCCACCGCGCCGTCGCCTAACGGAATCGAAGCCCAGCTTCGTTAGGTCGGTCCTCGCCTCAGGCCAGCTTCTCCTTGACCTCGGCCGCCACGTTCGCCGGAACCTCGTCGTAGTGGCTGAACTGCATCGAATACTGCGCGCGGCCCTGAGTGAACGAACGCAGCTCGTTTACATAGCCGAACATATTCGCCAGCGGCACGTTCGCCTCGACCGACTGCGCGTTGCCGCGGCTGTCGGTGCCCTGGATCTGCCCACGACGGCTGTTAAGATCGCCGATGACGTCGCCAAGGTAATCCTCGGGGGTCACGACCTCGACCTTCATGATCGGCTCCAGCAGCTTGATTCCGGCCTTCTGCGCCACTTCGCGCATCGCGCCGCGACCGGCGATCTCGAACGCGATCGCGCTCGAGTCGACGTCGTGGTAGGCACCGTCATACAGCTCGATGGTGAAGTCGATGATCGGGAACCCGATGAGATAGCCGCTTTCGGCCTGCTCGCGGAATCCCTTCTCGATCGCCGGGATGTACTCCTTGGGAATGTTGCCGCCCTTGATGTTGTCTTCGAAGACAACGCCCTGGCCGCGCTCGCCCGGAGTGACCTTCACCTTGACGCGGCCGAACTGGCCCGAGCCGCCCGACTGCTTCTTGTGGGTGTAGTCGACGTCCACCGGCTTGCCGAGATATTCGCGGTAAGCCACCTGCGGCGCGCCGACATTGGCCTCGACCTTGAACTCGCGCTTCATGCGGTCGACAATGATGTCGAGGTGCAGTTCGCCCATGCCCTTGATGATCGTCTGGCCCGATTCGTGATCGGTCGAGACGCGGAACGAGGGGTCTTCCTGCGCCAGGCGGTTGAGGGCGACGCCCATCTTCTCCTGGTCGGCCTTTGTCTTGGGCTCCACCGAAAGCTCGATCACCGGCTCGGGGAATTCCATCCGCTCGAGGATGATGGGCTTCGCCGGATCGCACAGCGTGTCGCCGGTGGTGGTGTCCTTCATGCCGGCGAGCGCGACGATATCGCCCGCGAATGCCTCATCGATGTCCTCGCGGTTGTTCGAGTGCATCAGCAGCATGCGGCCGATCTTTTCCTTCTTGTCCTTCACCGAGTTCAGGACCTGGCCCTTGGTGAGCTTGCCCGAATAGATGCGGGTGAAGGTCAGCGAGCCGACGAAGGGATCGTTCATGATCTTGAACGCGAGGGCCGAGAACGGCGCATCGTCGCTCGAGGGGCGCTCGGCCTCCTCGTCGCTGTCGGGAAGCACACCCTTGATCGCGGGCACGTCGAGCGGGCTCGGCATGTAGTCCACGACCGCGTCGAGCAGGGGCTGCACGCCCTTGTTCTTGAACGCCGAGCCGCAGGTCACGGGCACGAAGTCGCGCGCCATTGTGCCCTTGCGGATCAGCCGCTTGATGGTGGCGACATCGGGCTCGTTACCTTCGAGGTACTGCTCCATGACGTCGTCGTCCTGCTCGACGACGGTCTCGATGAGCTTCTCGCGGTATTCGGCGGCCTTGTCGGCGAGATCGGCCGGGATGTCGACGAAGTCGTACTTCGCGCCGAGATCCTCGGCCTGCCACACGATACCGCGGTTGTTGACGAGGTCGACCACGCCCTTCAGGTCGCTCTCCGCGCCGATCGGCAGGTAAAGCACCAGCGGGGTCGCGCCGAGGCGTTCTACGATCGAATTGACACAGTAATAAAAGTCCGCCCCTGTGCGGTCCAACTTATTAATGAAGCACATTCTCGGCACGCCGTACTTGTCAGCCTGGCGCCACACGGTCTCCGATTGCGGTTCTACGCCCGCGACGCCGTCGAAGACTGCGACGGCACCGTCGAGTACGCGCAGCGAACGTTCGACTTCGATGGTGAAATCGACGTGGCCGGGGGTGTCGATGATGTTGATCCGGTACTTCGGCATGTCCGCACGAAGCGCCTCCGGGTCCGAACGCGGGTCCATGGTCGCGTCCTCGGGCGTCCAGAAGGTGGTCGTCGCCGCCGAGGTGATGGTGATCCCGCGCTCCTGCTCCTGCTCCATCCAGTCCATAGTGGCGGCGCCGTCGTGCACCTCGCCGATCTTGTAGGACTTGCCGGTGTAATAGAGGATGCGCTCGGTCGTGGTGGTCTTGCCGGCATCGATGTGCGCCATGATGCCGATGTTGCGGTAGCGCTCCAGCGGATATTCGCGGGCCATGGGGAATTCCTCGGGTCTCGGGGTTGCCGTTGCGGCGAGCCCCATATGGGGTTTTGTGCGTCCGTTTGAAGACGGACCTGGCAGGAGTTCGCGGGCGGCGATCCTACACCGCCGCCCGCGGGAACCTTACCAGCGGTAGTGGCTGAACGCGCGGTTGGCGTCCGCCATTCTGTGCGTGTCCTCGCGCTTCTTGACCGCGTTGCCGCGGTTGTTCGAGGCGTCGAGCAGCTCGCCCGAGAGGCGGGCGGCCATGGTGGTCTCGGCCCGGCCGCGCGCGGCGGTGATCAGCCAGCGGATGGCGAGCGCCTGGGCACGCTCGGGACGAACCTCGACCGGCACCTGGTAGGTCGCACCGCCGACGCGGCGCGAACGCACCTCGACCTGCGGCTTGATATTGTCGAGCGCGGCGTGGAACACCTCGATCGGGTTCGCCTTGGCCTTGGTCTCGACAGTGTCGAGCGCGCCATAGACGATGCGCTCGGCAACCGATTTCTTCCCGTCGAGCATGAGGTTGTTCATGAACTTCGACAGAACCTGATCCTGAAACTTGGGATCGGGCAGGATTTCCCGCTTCTCGGGACGACGACGACGTGACATGTCGCTAATTCCTTATTCTCTCGCTCCCCTTCCCCTTCCCGTCACCCCGAACTCGTTTCGGGGTCCATCGGGAGGCTGGGTACGGAGCCTTGAAACCTAAACCGGAACCTGGAGGCAGGCCGGATCCCGAACCACGCTCGCTTGTGGCGAGCTATTCAGGATGACCTGTCCCCCGGACAGGTCACTTCGGACGCTTGGCGCCGTACTTGGAACGGCTCTGCTTGCGATCCTTGACACCCTGCGTGTCGAGCACGCCGCGCAGCACGTGGTAGCGCACGCCGGGCAGGTCGCGCACGCGCCCGCCGCGGATCAGCACGACGCTGTGCTCCTGCAGGTTGTGCCCCTCGCCGGGGATGTAGGAGATGACCTCGCGGCTGTTGGTGAGGCGCACCTTGGCGACCTTGCGGAGCGCGGAGTTCGGCTTCTTCGGCGTCGTGGTATAGACGCGGGTGCAGACGCCGCGCTTCTGCGGGTTCTGCTCCATCGCAGGGACCTTGCTCTTGGCCTTCTGCGGAACGCGGCCCTTGCGGACCAGCTGGTTGATCGTCGGCATATGAGTCTTTCTTCTCTTCACCGTGTGGAGGTGCCACTGGACCAGGTGGAGAAGATCGGGGTCGCGCAAAAACCTAACTCGTCACCCCGGACTTGATCCGGGGTCCAGCTAGACAAGAAGCCGCGCGTAGCGCGTCAACTTGGACCTTGCACGAGCCTGAAACGCTCCACCCGGCACGGACACCGGGTTACTCTGACGGCTGCCCTGCGAAGGCGACCCGGCTTCGTCATTCCCGCGTAGGCGGGAATCCACCGAAACCGAAACCGCCCCAATAGAAAAGGACCTCGGCGTATCGAAACACCAGGCCCCGCGGGACATCACCGGCAATGTTCAGCTCTATCTGTCCGGGGGAGGCAAGCCACCCCGGATGCGCGCGCCCTTAGCGGGGGATGGGGGTTGGGTCAAGGATCAGTCGCTATTTCGAATGTGATCGCGATCCCAACCCTTCGCTCTCTCAATCCCACGCAATAGCCCCATTTGAAACGCAGTTCGCCCAGCTCGAGTTGCAGGTCGCGCCGGGATTGCTGGAATGGCAGCAGAACTTCCGCGAATCGAACGGAATCCTTGACGGAACCCCTCACCGAAATCGCTATCATCAATCATCTGTTGCGCTCCCGCTTACCTTGCATGCGCAATGAGGTAGGTCTGTCAATTAGCCGCAAAAAGGCGAAATTCATCTTTAGGGATTTTCGTCCGCTCGTTTGGCCATGATGGGATCGAGATTCGGCCTGACAGGCGAAGTTCATTTGTAATGTGGCCAAGCTGACTATGTGTGATCGCTATCTCGTCTAGGACCACCCTCCAAACATCCACCCATGCGACGCCCGTAGCTCCGGAATCAACCACAAGGTCTAGCAAACGAGCTTTCGCAATGACCTGTGCATTCGCGATGATCTTGGCACTTCGTTCTCCGGGGTCGATTGTTTGCTCATCAGCAAATAGGTCATTCATGCCAGTCTTACTCGCCCGCTTTTGGGTTTTGATTTGGCTCCGACTAAATGCTTGCATTTGCAATGCCGCAAGACAGGCTTCTCGAAAAACCTTCAAACCATACCGACTTCGAGTAAGGTAGATTAGCTTGTATAACGCCCGGTCAGAGCCAGTTTCGTCGACAGTCAGCGCAGGCGCAAATTCAAACTGGCCAAGCTTTGCGATGAACGCGCGTGCCCTATCCGTAATGTAAGTCTCCCGGTCATAGGCAGTCAGGCCTCGCGTGTCTTGTAGCCAATTCTCCTCACTTTCTAGCTCCCCCAACCAAGTTTCTAATGCTGGCATGCGATCCAAAAACCTGTTGGCAAACTGAAACATGAAGTTGAGCAAGAATTCTGTATTCTTCTGCTCGAGAAGGCTCTTGAGATGTTTGATGTTCGGCAAACCCTTTGGATCAAACATTACAAAACGAAATCCGACGCTTTTGATCGCGTTGGATATCGCGTGGCAATGATCTTCTGCTTTTCCTTGGTAACACGTAATCTCTAAATCCGATCGGAACGGCGCGACCGCTGCCGACAAATCGTCGTAGCGTTCATAACTCACTAGGTGTGCGACCATTCGAACATCGCGTCCGATAGCCTGCTGCTGCCTTTTCGCTTCGCGCATACGCCGGAGGGCAATCCCGAAAGACGTATCGCTGCAATCGGCAGACCGTTCTTCCCATGGCCCTGCAAACAAATCGACGTAAGCAAAGGAGCCAAAACGCGACAGCTTAGGCAAGCCGTCGCGGAGATATCTCGATAGGAATGTATGCTTGACTAGAGCCTGTTCGCGACCAACATAGTTCTCTGATGCAATTATGCGGTCTTCAGAATTCGGGGCCACTGGTTCCATTCCCGTCCATCAAGCTCTCTTCCACCGGACTTCGGTCGAATTCCGCCCCACTGCTTAAAGAAGAAGGGCGTGTCTTGATTGCGGCATGTGTCGCGGATTTGTCTAGCCCAATCAATATGCATGGGCCTAGCCGCTGGCCCGCTCTCTCCCCCGGCAATCACCCAATGGATACCTGTAAGATCAACCTCACCCACTTCACCAATGAGTGGCTCGACCGATAAAAATCTCACAGCGGAAGGGGCTTGCCGCAGGTGCTCTATTCTTGCTGAACCGCGACGATCCTCAACCGATACTCCCATCCAGATGTGACCCGGAGCCTTGCGATGCTTGAACCGTGACAGCAAATAGTCACGCATTCGCGAGCTCCTCTTAGTGAGTATCTGATATGTATGCCAATCAGCGAGCTCCATCGAGTCAAAGACCTTATCGATAAATTCGGTCGGCACCTTCTTGTGAAAAAGATCGCTCATCGAATTCACGAAGATCATTCGCGGCCTTTTCCAACGCGCGGGTTGTTCGAGCCGATCTAACCGCAACGTGAGGTCGAACCCATTCTCGAATGGATGTCCAGCTATTCCCCTCCATCGTTCGGCGAAACGTTCGGCGTAACAGTTATCGCACCCCGCCGTGATCTTGGTGCAACCCGTCACCGGGTTCCAAGTTGCGTCTGTCCATTCGATCGAACTGTATTCGGCCATTTGCGATCTCCCCGCGGCTGAACAAGCTTATGAATCGTAACGGGAATAGCTGCAATAGCGTTTGACTTTTCCTATTTGCGTGAGTCGCTTAGGACGCAATTTGTCCCCCCGCCCCGCAGAATAATGTGTGACCAAATCCACCCGTCCCGCGAGCTCGAACTCGGGGAAGGGGCGAGGCAGATCTAGGCGTCGTCCGACTGTCTGACCTAGCGGTCCGCGGTCGCGGACGGGAGGGGCACTCCTCAACCGTTGCCAATATTCCTCCGCATCCAATCCGCCAGCTCGTCCTCGGACAGCTCGCCCGCGGCGAGGGCGAGGACGGTGGCGACCGCCTCGCGCTCGGTGAAGGCGAGCGCGTGGCCGTTGAGCCGGAGGAAAAGCCGGGCCGCGACCCAGGCGGTGCGCTTGTTGCCGTCGACGAAGGGGTGGCCCAGCGCGATGCCGAAGGCGTAGGCGGCCGCCAGCGCGTAGGGATCGTCCTCGCCATAATGCCATTGGTTGACCGGGCGCCCGAGCGCGCGGCCCAGCGCGCCGGCGTCGCGCACGCCCGAAGGCCCGCCGTGCTCGCCGAGCTGGCGATCGTGGACGGCGAGGAAGACCGGCTCGTCCAGCCAGCGCGGCTCGATACGGTCCGGCATTTACTTGGCGAGTTCGCGCAGGATGTTGCGATCCTCGCGCATGATTTCCTCGGCCAGTGCCATAGTCGCCGCGAAATCGGGATCGTGCGCGGTCAGCCGCACGCCGTCGGGCGCCTCGGTCAGGTGCAGGGCGTCACCCGGCCCGACGCGAAGCCGCGCCAGCACTTCCCTGGGCAGGACGATCCCGGCGGAATTGCCGATGCGAGTGATTTTGAGCGTTGTGTTCATACGATTGTTATAACGGGTCGCGCCAAGCGTGCAAGCTGGGGGCTGGGGCTGGTTTTTTTGGAGGCGCCCTCAAGCGCCGGGCGGCGGACGTCCGTCCGCCTTGGCTTCCTCCGCGCAGAGCGCTCCGGGCGGCCGTTCGGCCTTGCGGCTCCCTGGCCGGGAGCCGGAGTCGCACTCGGATGTTGGACTGCTCCTCGAGTTCTCGAGGGCCAAAATACCATTTTCCTACACGCCCCCAATCTGCATATTTCAGCCGGGCCATGACCGCATCGCCCTCCCCCTACGCCCTCCCCTCTCTCTGCAAGCGCGCCATCCCCCGGCAGGCGACTTCCGCCGCCGCCTATGTCGGAGAGTTGCCTCTCGAGGACGATCCCCTGCTCGCCTTCGCGCCCTACCTCCACAAGCAGCCGCGGCGGAACTCGATCACGCCCGACCTGCAACGCCGCTTCGTCGCCGTGCTCGCCGCAACCGGGATCGTGGTCCAGGCCGCCCGCTCCATCGGGAAGAGCATGGAGGCGCTCTACAAGTTGCGCGCGCGGCCCGGCGCAGAAGGCTTCGCGGCTGCCTGGGACGAAGCCTACGGCTGGGGCCTGCTCAGGCTGGAGGATTGCGCGATCGAGGCCGCGCTGCGTGCCAACGACGATGCCGCCAATTCCATGCTCGCCTTCGTCCTTGGCCGCCGCGACGCCCGGGACTGGCTGGTCGATGTGCGCGACATCGTGCCCGGCCATCCGGTCTATGAGGCGATCCGGGTGGAGGTCGCGCGAGCGGCGGGCTGGGTGCTGGAAAGGGTGGAGTAGGAAGATGGTGCCCGAGGGCGGATTCGAACCACCGACACTGCGATTTTCAGTCGCATGCTCTACCAACTGAGCTACTCGGGCATCTCTTCGCGCAGGGCCGGTGGGTCCGGCCGGGCCAAGAGCGCCGCCCTATGACGATGCGGTGCGGGCTTGTAAAGGGTGTGATTGCGCCTTCCGCGATTGCTCTCCCCCGCCCCTTGCGGTAACGGCCCTCATCCCGCCGCAGGGCGCTGACTCGCTCCGGCCGCCGCTTTTCCAAGGAACCCGAATGTCCCGTCGCCGCCAGATCTACGAAGGCAAGGCCAAGATCCTCTACGAAGGGCCGGAGCCGGGCACCATCATCCAGTACTTCAAGGACGATGCCACCGCCTTCAACGCCCAAAAGAAGGGCACCATCAACGGCAAGGGCGTCATCAACAACCGCATCAGCGAATATGTCTTCACGCGCCTCAACCACATCGGGGTGCCGACGCATTTCATCCGTCGCCTGAACATGCGGGAACAGCTCGTCCGTCAGGTGGAGATCGTGCCGATCGAGGTGGTGGTGAGGAACGTCGCCGCGGGCTCGATCTGCCAGCGCTTGGGCCTGACCGAGGGCGAGCCGCTGCCGCACACTTTGATCGAATACTGCCTCAAGGACGATGCCCTCGGCGATCCCAAGATCTCCGAGGAGGAGATCGCGTGTTTCAACTGGGCCGGCAGCGAGGAGATGGCGGACATCTCCTCGATGGCGATCCGCATCAACGATTTCCTCTGCGGGATGTTCGCCGCGATCGACATCCGCCTGATCGACTTCAAGCTGGAGTTCGGGCGGCTGTGGGACGGCGATTACAGCCGGATCATCCTCGCCGACGAAATCTCGCCCGACGGCTGCCGCCTGTGGGACATGACCACGGGCGAGAAGCTCGACAAGGACCGCTTCCGCCGCGATCTCGGCGGGGAGGAGGAGGCCTATCGCGAGGTCGCCCGTCGCCTCGGCCTGCTGACCGAAGACAGCGGCCCGGGCGAAGTGCTCGACATGGCCCACCACCGCGGCCGCCTGCGCGGGGCCATCAAGAAGAAGTGACGCGGCACCGGGCCCGCCCCCCAGCGGCGGGTCGCGGCCCGCGTTTCAGGCGGCGTAGCGCAGGGTAGCCGGGCGGCGGCGGCGCATCGCCCCGCCGATCGCGCCGAAGCCCGTCAGCAGCAGCGCCCAGGTCGCCGGCTCCGGCACACCGGGGTTGATCACGTTGTAGTCATGCGTGTGCCCCGGCAGGTTCGCCTCGGTCAGCGTGGCCGTGCTCTCGCCCAGACGGTCCCCCATATTGAAGCCGTCACCCTGCCCCAGCATGACCCGCCCGCGCAAATCGGGCAGGGCGAAGGTCACCCGTCCATCGCCGCCGTAGGTGGTGCCGAACAGCGCAAACAGCGCCTGGTTCTGCGCGATCGAGAGCAATTGTCCGTGCGCGAAAGCGAACCCGCGCGGCGCATAATCGCCCGCGAAGGTCAGGATTTCCCCGAGGTATGTTTCCCCACTATCGAAGGCTATGTCGCGCGGAGGAAACACCCCTTGCAGGGCGACGATGTAGTTCAACCCCAACCCCGCCTGGTGCTGGTCGAAGGGTTGATTGCCGCCCGCCGGGTCGGTGCTGCCGCCGCCGACAAGATCGTGGTCGTGCGCGGGCATCTGGTTGGGCGTGAGCGTCGCGTTGGGCGACCCCAACTGCTCGCCAAGCTGGACAGCGGCAAGCCCGGCCCCCTGCCCGGCGCCCACGATCGTCCGACCGCGCAGGTCGGGCAAAGCGAAGGTCGTCTGCCCGTCGCCGCCATAGGTTGTGCCGATGATCGAGAATAAGGCGGTGTATTCCGAAATCTGGAGCAGTCGTCCGTCCGCGATCATCCAGCCCGGCTCAAAATTGCCCGAAAACAAAGCGACCTGGCCGATGTACGACGTGCCGCCGACGAAAGCGGGATCGATATCGGCGCCGTTCGGATCGAGCTCGGCGCCGTTACGCGAGGGAAACACGCCTTCCGCCTGGATCAGGTAGTTCAGCCCGAGCGAGGGCTGCATATTGTCGAACGCCTGGCCGCCGCCGGTCACGGTCGTGGCGCCGCCTCCCGTCAGACTGTGCGCGTGCGCGGGCATCTGTGCCTCTGTCAGGGTGACGTTGGCCTGGCCGTAGACGCCGCCGAGCTGGTAATCACCGAGGCCCGGCGCGTTGCCCGCCCCGATGGGTGTGCGGCCGCGCAGATCCGGCAGGGCAAAGGTCGTCTGACCGTTACCGCCGTATGTCGTCCCGAGAATGGAGAACAACGCAGTGTTTTGCGCAATCGAGCGGAGCTGGCCGTTGGCTGCGTCGGGGCCGAAACCGAAGCCGAATGACCGGATCATCCCCATCGTCGCCCCGGCGCCGTAGCCGCAGCCGCGGCAGGGATACACGCCCTGGCTAACGATCTGGTAGTTCATGACCAGTGACGGTTGGTAGTTGGAAAACGCCTGCCCGCCGCCCGCGACGCCGGTGGTGAAGGTGGCCGCCTGCACAGGCGCGGCGACGAAAAGCGACAGCGCCAGGAATCTCTTGAACATGGCCGGAACCCCCATCCCGAATTTGCATCCGCTAACGGATTGGCAACCAAGTTGAACACGTCCCATCCGCCTAGTCAAGCTGGCCCGGGGCCGGTGATGCGGGCGCCCCGTCCCAGATCGGCACATTGACGCGCTCGTTCGCGGAAAAGCCACGCCGACTGCGCCCGCAAGGCCATGCGGGCACCTGCAATGCCGCGGGGACACGCGGCATGCCCGCCTGTCCCTTGCAGTCGAACGGAGAGCACGCCATGACCGTCCCAAAGTATTTTCGAGAGGGTTTGCCTTGTCGCATATTTCGCGTCGCCGCCGTTTCGCGGCCCTGCCCCTTCTCGCGCTGGGGCTGGTCCTCGCCGGTTGTGCGACGGTCCCGCCCGCGCCGCCTCCCGCCGCCATTTCCGCCCCCGCCCCGGCGCTGCATCCCAGTGGAACGACCGGCTGGGGTTTCCCGCTCTACGACGTGCCCGCCGATCCGGCGGTGCGGTTCTTCAGGCTCGACAACGGCCTCAAGGTCGCGGTGATGCCGAACGCGACACCAAAGAACACCGTCGCGGTGCGGCTGGGCTTCGATGTCGGCGTGATCGACGAGATGGCGAGCGAGGCGGGGCTCGCCCATTTCCTCGAGCACATGGCCTTCAACGGCTCGAAGAACGTGCCCGAGGGCGAGATGATCAAGCTGCTGGAGCGCGAGGGGCTGGCCTTCGGGGCGGACACCAATGCCTCGACCGGGCTCGAGGACACGATCTACCAGCTCGACCTGCCGCGCAACGATCCCAAGCTCCTCGACACCGCGCTGCTGCTGATGCGCGAGACGGCGAGCGAGCTGACGCTGGACCCCGACGCCATCGACCGGGAGCGCGGGGTGATCCAGTCCGAAACGCGTACCCGCAACACCTTCGCGCGACGGCGTATCAAGGATTATCTCGACTTCGTGGCCCCGGGCACGGCCTTCGCGCAAAAACTGCTGACCGCAGGGGAGGACGCCAATGTCGCGAGCTTTCGACCCGAGACGATCCGGGGACTCTACGAACGCTTCTACCGCCCTGACAATGCCGCGCTGGTGGTGGTGGGCGATCTAGACCCGGCGGTCGCCGAGACGGCGATCCGCGCGCGCTTCGCCGACTGGAAGGCGCCCGCCAGCGGGCTAAGCGAAACCGGCAAGGGCACGATCGACCTCGCCCGGCCCGCCGCGGCGCGCAACTTCGTCGATCCGGGCGTGCCAGTCCTCGTCACCATCGACCGCTTCGCCCCCTATGCCGAGCGCCCGGCGAGCGAGGCCGAGTTCCGGCGCAAGCTGCTCGACGATCTGGCCGCCGCCGTGCTCGAACGGCGGCTGGCGATCATCGCCAACTCGCCCGATGCGCCGCTGATCGGGGCGAATGCCGATGTCAGCGATTTCTTCGATGTCGCCGCACAGGCCAGCCTGCTGATCCAGGCCAAGGAAACCCCCGGCGCCTGGCGCGACGCGCTCACGGTGGGCGAGACCGAGCTGCGGCGGCTTGTGACCTATGGCGTAACCGAGGCGGAGCTGCGCGAACAGCTCGCCAATCTCGGCACCCGCTATCGCACGGCCGCAGAGCAGCAGGCGACCCGGCGCAATCCCGACCTCGCCAATGCCATCGTCGGCACGGTGCAGCACAAGGACATCCCGGTCGCGCCCGCCACCGAATATGCGCTGTTCCAGAAATTCGCCCCCGCGCTGACGGTGGCCGAAGCGAGCGCCGCAGCCAAAGCAGCATTTGGCGGGTCGGAGCCCCTGATCCACGTTTCCACCAAGACGCCGATAGACGGCGGGGAGGATGCGATCATGGCCGCCTGGCGCGCCGCGGCGGCAAAGCCTGTCGAGCCCCCCAAGGCGGGCAGGGCGCTGGCCTTCGGCTATACGGACTTCGGCCCGGCCAGTGCCATCGTGTCCGACACCACCATCGCCGATCTCGGCATCCGCCAGATCCGCTTCGCCAACAATGTCCGGCTCAACCTGAAGCGGACCGATTTCGAGACCGGCAAGCTGCGCTTTCTCGTCCGGCTCGGTTCGGGCCAGCTCGCGATCCCGAAGGAGCGCGCCGCGGAGGCGATCTTCATCGCCTCGATGTTCGGGACCGTCGGCACGGGCAAGCACAGCCTTGACGACCTCCAGCAGATCCTTGCCGGGCGACAGCTGACCTATGGCCTCGGCATCACGGAGGACGCCTTCCAGCTGCGCGGCACTACCACCGCCGCCGATCTCGCCACCCAGATGCAGGTCGGCGCGGCCTATGTCAGCGATCCGGGCTACCGGCCCGAGGCGCTGGCCAAATGGCGCGCGCTGGTACCCGCCTTCGCCGCGCAGATAGACGCAACGCCGCAGGGCGTGGCGCAGAGCAAGGTGCCAAGCATCATCGCCAACGGCGATCCGCGCTTCGGCATTCCGTCGGCCGAGGCGATGGCGGCGGTCGACCTCGACCAGGTACGTACCGATCTCGCCGGCCAGCTCGCCACCGCGCCGATCGAGATCTCGGTGGTCGGCGACTTCGACGAGGCCCAAGTGATCGAGGCGGTGGCGAAGAGCTTCGGCGCCCTTCCCCCGCGCGCCCAGAAGCTGGACGACTTTACCGCCGCGCGGCAGGCGAGCTTTGCGACGAGCACCGCGCCCGTGGTGCTCACCCACGGCGGCGCACCCGACCAGGCCTTCGTGCAGGTGTTCTGGCCGACCCGCGACGACAGCGACCCGCAGGCGGTCTCCACGCTCGCGCTGCTGTCCGAGGTGATGGGCCTCCAGCTCATCGACGAGGTGCGCGAAAAGCTGGGCGCGACCTATTCGCCGCAAGCCATTTCCGAGCTCTCGGACACCTACACCGGCTATGGCACGATGATGGCGGCGATCGTCGCGGCGCCCAAGGATGCCAATGCGATCTTCGCCGCGGTTGAGGCCATCGCGAAGGACCTGCGCGACAAGCCCGTCGATGCCGATACGCTTGAACGCGCGCGCCGGCCGATGCTGGAAAAGGTCGCGCTCAACCGGCGCGAGAACGGCTGGTGGCTGAATGTGCTCGGCGAATCGCAGCTGCGGGCCAACCAGCTCGACCGTTATCGCACCATCGAGGCGCGGCTGCGCGCGGTGACGCCGGCCATGCTGCAGGCTGCGGCAAAGCAGTATTTGGTCCCAGAGAAGGCGCTCAAGATCCGCATCGTCCCGCGCCCGAAGGTGACGGTCAGCAAGTAGCGGCGCAATAAAACGGGGCCGGTGGCGAACCCCCGGCCCCTTTGCTGTGCCCTGCCTTGCCTCAGCGCCTGATGCGCAGCGATACGCCGATGATCCGCGGATCGTTCACGAAAGCGGTGTTGTTGTTGAAGTCGATGCCGCCCTTCACATTGTCCTCGTCGGTGATGTTGCGGACGAAGGCCGCGACCTCGAAGCTGCCGTCGAGACGGGCGTAACCCGCGCGCAGCCCGCCTTCGAACTGCCCGTCGGCGTTGAACTCCTTCGATTCGTACAGGAAGAAGTTGGTCTTGCCCTGGTAGGCCCAGTCGGTGGAGGCAAACAGCTCGCCCTCATTGCCCATCGGCACCGAGAAGCGGGCGCTGGCATCGACGATCCACTCCGGCGCGTTGGGGAACGGGTTGCCGTCCACCAGCGTGCGGGTATTGCCGCTGAGCACGACCGTCGGATCGGTCACGGTGCACTGCGCGCAGATCCCGACCGCGAGGCCCGCGTCCTCGATCCGCGTGTTGTTGTAGCTCGCGCCGAAAGTGAAGAGCAGGTTGTCGGTCGGCTTGAACTCGCTGTCGAGCTCGAAGCCATAGCCGCGTCCGCCCGCCGCGTTGACGAGCTGGACGAGGTTGCCCGCGCCGCCCACGGCCGAAAACTGCGGATCGTCGATGGTATAGTAGAAAACCGCCGCGTTCACCCGCGCGCGGTTGTCCGCGAACTGGCTCTTGAAGCCCGCCTCGTAGCTCATGATCGTCTCGCTCGTTGCGATCGACGGGGGCGAAAAGAAGGCCACGTCACGGCCCTGGATGGTCGGCGCGCGGAAGCCGCTGGCGACCTTGCCGTAAAGGCTGAACTCGTCCGAGACATCGGCGAAGGCCGAGATGTCCCAGGTCAGGCGGTTGTCCTGCACCGAACGCGGCTGTGGGGCGGCGCCCGAAACCACTACGAACTGCTTTTTGTCGTCGGTGTAGCGCAAGCCGCCCGTCACGCGGAACATCGGGTTGAGCCGGTAGCTGAGCTGGCCGAAGGCGGCCCAGCTCTGGTTCTTGTGATTTACGGTCACCGGCGGCGGGAAGGCGAAGCCCACGGTGGTCACGTCGAAATCGCTGTCGAAGAAGAACGCGCCGACCTGCCAGCCGAGCGGGTCGGTATCCTTCGAGGCAATGCGCACTTCCTGCGTCCACTGGTCGAGCGTTAGCGAATCCTGCGTGTCCGACGGAAACGGGATGAAGCCCGGGCCCATCGTGGGCAGGAAGCTCGCGCCGAAGCCGCCGTCGATGTCGCCGCGGCTCAGGCCCTTGCTGTGCGCGTAGGACGCGATCCAGGTGAGATCGGCCCAGTCGGTTTCGTACCCCAGCTTCAGCGAGCCGACGAAGGCCTGGTACTTCGACGGATTGCCGCCCCCCGCGTCGTAAAACACGGTGTCGCGCTTGTAATTGGCGTTGAGTTCGTTGTTGCCGGGCCCGAGGATATTGGCGCGGAACAGCGTCGAGGTGCCATTGAGGTCGCGATATTGCGCGCTCGCCAGCAGGGTCAGCGGGCCGCCGGTGTCGAGCAGCAGCTGGCCGCGAACCGCCCAGTCGTCATAGCCGCCGAGAACATTCTTCTCTCCGGTGTTGCCGTTGCCGACCCAGTCATTTCGATGCTGCCAGGTGCCCGACAGGCGGAAGGCGACGGCGCCGGGAACCAGTGCCCCGCCGATCCCGGCGTCGGCCGAGATCGTGGTGTAGCTTCCGATCGCCAGCGAGGCCTGGGCGCGGAATTCCTCGCTCGGCTTGGCGGTGTCGATCTTGACGATGCCCGCCGGGGTGTTGCGGCCGAACAGCGTGCCTTGCGGGCCGCGCAGCACCTCGATCCGCTCGACGTCGAAGATCGGGAAGCTCTTCAGGGTCACGTTCTCCATCACGACGTCGTCCATCACCACCGAGACCGGCTGCGAGGCGGCGAGATCGAAGTCGGTGTTGCCAAGCCCGCGGATGTAAAAGCGCGGGGCCGCACGGCCGTTCGAGCTTTCGACGAACAGGCCCGGCACGCGGGCAGCGAGCGCGGTCACGTCGGCACCGCCGTCGAAGATGGACTGGACCTCGCTGGTCGAGAGCGTTGCGGCGGACACCGGCACGTCCTGCAGATTTTCCGCGCGGCGGTTGGCGGTGACGATGATGGGAGCGAGTTCGCCATTGTTGGCGGCATCTGTTGCGGCATCCTGCGCGAGGACGGGGGTGGCAGTGAGCGCCGTGGCGGCGAGCAGGCCGGCGGTGAAGATTCGGGCGGTCATGGGAAGCGAAAATCCTTATGCGGCCGGACCTTGGTGAGTCCGGTCAGGAGAGGGCGGGAAATCGTCGCGAATGACGTGGCGGCGCGTAACCGAAATGTCCCATTCTGGCGCGGGGCTAACCCGCAAATCCGGCAAAGAGATTTATGACAGTTGCAAATCGGTGACACCTTGCTCCGCGCCGGTGGTGGAGGCATAGGCGCGCGCATCGCCAGCCAGGAGCCGAGCCCCATGAAAGTCCGCGTCCACGTCAGCCTCAAGCCCGGCGTGCTCGACCCGCAGGGCCGCGCGGTGCATCACGCGCTCGATGGGCTCGGCTTCACGGGGGTGGAGGACGTGCGGATCGGGCGCACGGTCGAACTCGATGTCGCGGGCGGGACCAGCGACGAGGATTTGAAATCCATGTGCGAGAAGCTGCTCGCGAACACGGTGATCGAGAACTATCGCATCGAGAAGGTCGCCGCCTGATGGCCTGGCGCGCCGCGGTCGTCACCTTTCCCGGCTCCAACTGCGACCGCGACATGGCGGTGGCGCTGGAGGCCGTCTCGGGCACGCCCGCGCTGCGCGTGTGGCACGGCGACGCCGACCTGCCCGAACGGCTCGACTTCATCGCCCTGCCCGGCGGGTTCTCCTATGGCGACTACCTGCGCTCGGGCGCGATGGCGGCGGTGAGCCCGATCATGCGTGCGGTCGTCGAAGCGGCGGGGCGCGGGGTGCCGGTGCTGGGCGTGTGCAACGGTTTCCAGGTGCTGACCGAGGCGCGGCTGCTGCCCGGCGCGCTGCTCAGGAACGCGGGCCAGACCTTCGTCTGCCGCGACGTGCGGCTGAAGGTCGAGAACACCCAGAGCCTGTTCACCGCGGGCTATGACGCGGGCGAGGCAATCACCATTCCCGTGGCGCACCACGACGGCAATTACTTCGCCGACGCCGACACGCTCGACCGGCTGGAGGGTGAGGGCCGCGTCGCCTTCCGCTATCTCGACGAGACCAACGGCTCGCAGCGCGCCATCGCGGGCGTGCTGAACGAGGCGGGCAATGTGCTCGGCATGATGCCCCACCCGGAACGCGCCATCGAGGCAGCGCATGGTGGCACCGAGGGGCGGAGGTTGTTCGAAAGCGTGCTGAATGCGCTGGTGTCGGCCTAGGCAGTCCAGCGGGCGACGAAGAAGCCGTCGAGGCCGCCCGCATCGGCCAGCATCCCCGGATCGGTCCGCAGCCAGCCCTCGGTGGTGGGCGCGAGACCTGGCGGCAATTCGTCGGGCCGGATCGGGTCGGGCTTGAGCGCGACCTTTTCGACTTGGTCCTCCCCCTCCTCGCGCTCCAGCGAGCAGACCGCGTAAACGAGGCTGCCGCCGGGCTTGAGCCAGCCCGCCGCGCGCTCGAGCAGCGCTGCCTGCAACTCCGCCATCTCGGCGATCTGGCGCGGGCCGATGCGGTGCAGCACGTCGGGGTGGCGGCGGCAGGTCCCGGTCGCGGTGCAGGGCGCGTCGAGCAGGATCGCATCGAAGCGATGCTTCGGATCCCATTGCAGCGCATCGGCCCGCACCGTCGCAGCCTTGAGCCCGGTGCGCTTCAGATTGTCCTTGAGGAGATCGAGCCGCCGCTTCGACAGGTCGAGCGCGGTCACCTGCCAGCCTTGGACCGCCAATTGCAGCGTCTTGCCGCCAGGCGCGGCGCAAAGGTCGAGCGCGTGTCGGCCCTTGCCCGCGCCCAGCAGACGCGCAGGGAGAGAGGCGGCGAGATCCTGCACCCACCACGCACCAGCGGTGAAACCGGGCAGCTTCTCCACCATGTCGCCGCGCGCGAGGCGCAGGTGCCCGGAAGCGAGGCTGTCGGCGGAAAGCTGCGTCGCCCAGCGTGCAGTCTCCCCCGCTTCCCTGAGTGTGAGGTCGAGCGGCGGCGGAACACCGAGACCCTGCGCTATGGCCCCTGCTCGCTCGCCCCAGCGCGTTGCCACTGCTTCCGGCAGGGTCGGCGCATCCGGCAGTGTTGCTTCGCGCTTCACCAGCGTCGAGAACACGCCATGCGCCAGACGTCGCGGGCCGGCGCTCAGCAGTTCGAGCCCGGTCGCCAGGACCGCGTGCGGCGGGGTGTCGAGCCGGAGCCATTGCGCCAGCATCAGCCGAAGCACCATCCGCGCCTTGGCGTCGGTCGGCAGGACGCGCGCGGTGGCGCTGTCGATCAAGCCGTCGAGATCGGCGAGCCAGCGCAGCGTCTCCGCCGCGATGGCGCGGGCGAGCGCCTTGTCCTCTGGCCGGCGGACATCGCCGAGCGCTGCGCCGCCAGCCTGTTCGAGCGTCTCGCCGCGGCGCAGCACCGCGTCGAGCAGCCGCAGCGCAGCGCGCCGCGCGTGAAAACCGGAAGGTGTCGCCATGGCGGTCGCGCCTAGCGGGGGTTGAACCGTGGCGCCAGCCTGCTCATCTTGCGGGCATGGAACGCGCTACCAAACGCCCTGAACAGTTCACGAAGCCGGCGAACTGGACCAACGAGCCACCGCCCAAGCCGGAACCTGTCGAGGTAGAGGAGGAGCTGAGCCCCACCCGCTATGGCGACTGGACGCTCAAGGGCGTGGCTATCGACTTCTAGAACAGCGCGCTCACGTGAAGGCGGGAGCCTCGGTCAGCCCAGTGCCAGGCTACGAGAGGTCCCCCCCTCGCGGAGACTCACAACGGGGTCAGTACCACTCGCAGCCCGTCCTTCGGCTTCGGGATGGGCCACGCCTGGCAGTCGTCGCTGGCGCCCGCGGCCATTTCGATACGGGTGCGCGAAAGCATCTGCGCCATCAGCACCTTGACCTGCATATAGGCGAAGTGGAGCCCCAGGCACATGTGCGCGCCGCCGCCGAAGGGCACCCAGGCGTATTTGTGCCGGGTCTTCTCCGCTTCCTTGGTGAACCGCATCGGATCGAAGCGTTCGGGTTCGTCCCAGTATTCCGCGCTGTGGTGGGTCCAATGGACGTTGATTCCCACGCCCGTCCCGGCGGGGATGCAATAGCCGCCGAATTCGAAATCCTTCAGCGCGCGGCGCGGCATCTGCGGCACGGGCGGGACCAGCCGCAACGCCTCCTTGAAGGCCATCTCGGTCATCTCGAGCTTGCCGAGATCCTCGTAGGCGAGGTCCTTGCCCCCGGTGACCGCCAGCACCTCGGCGCGCAGCTTCTCCTGCCACTCAGGATGTTTCGCGAGGCACCAGACCAGCGACGTCGCCGAGGAAGTGATGGTATCGTGCGCGGCCATCATGAGGAAATTCATGTGATCGACCACCTCGTCGACCGGAAGGAGGTTGCCGGCCTCGTCGGTGGCGGTGGCGAACTGGCTGAACATGTCGTGCCCGACACCCTCCCCCGCTCGACGCCTGGCGATTTCGCGCGTGAAATAGTCGATCAGGAACGCGCGTCCATCGACGCCGCGCTTCATCGCGGTGAAGGGCAAGGGCTTCCGGACCGGCGCCACAGAGGCTGCGACCATGTCGACGAAGGCGCGGTTGATCCGGTCCGCTTCCGGCCCCCAGGGCAGGCCGAGGAAGCTGTCGGCGGCAAGATCGAGGCTCAATTCCTTGATCGCCGGATAGAAGCGCATCGCGCCGCTACCCCATTGCATCACACGCTCGGCGATGCCGCGGTTAAGCGCGCCCATGTAATGGCGCATCGGTTCCGGCTTGAAAGCGATCGAAAGCGCGCGGCGGTCGGCGCGGTGCTTTTCGAAATCAAGCAGCATCAGCCCGCGCGGGAACAGCTGGTCGAGGATCGGACCCCAGCCCTGCTCGCTGGAAAAGATCTTCGCGCGGTCGAACAGCACCAGCTCGTTTGCATCCGCGCCGACAAGCGCCACCATGTCGCCCCCGAAGGCCCGGTTGCGATAGACCTTGCCGTATCGCGCCACCATCCTGGCAGCAAAGCCGTTGGGGTCGGCGAGCAAGCGGAAGGTATTGCCGATCACGGGCAGGCCGCGTTCGCCCGGAATGTGGGCGATGCTCTCGAACGGCTGGCGCTGGCTCCAGTGCGTGAAGGTCGGCGCGGCAGGCGCGTGCGGAACGGGCGAAGCGAGAGTAGCCATGGGATTTCGATCGGTTGCCTGATGCAATCTAAGTAGACGGAGTTCTTAAATCCACCCCGATAATTCGCGCCGGACCAGCGTTTCCAGCATGGCCATGCCCGCGTCGGAAGCGTTGAGGCAGTCGAGCGCAGCGAAGCATTCGCCACCCGCTTCCACGAACTGTTCCTTGCCCCGGATCGCCAGCTCCTCCCGGGTTTCCAGGCAATCGGCGGAAAATCCCGGCGCCGCGATGGCGAGGCGTCGGGTGCCCGCTTTTGCCTCTTGCTCGAGCACCGCATCGGTCGCGGGTTCCAGCCATTTGGCGCGCCCGAAGCGGCTCTGGAAGCTGGTCACGAAACGGATTTCGGGCCGCGCCATCGCTTCCTCCAGCAAACGCGCGGTCTTGCGGCACTGGCAGTGGTAGGGATCGCCGAGGTGAAGCGTACGCTCGGGCATGCCGTGGAAGCTCAGCAGCAGCACCTCGGGCACGAAGTCGAGCGCGCCGATCTGCCGCGCCAGATCCTTCGCCAGCGCGGCGATATAGGCTGGGTCGTCATGATAGGGCGGCAGGGTTCGCATCGCCGGTTGCCAACGCTTTTCCCGCAGCCATTCCCCAGCCTTGTCCACAACCGTCGCGGTCGTCGCCGCGCAGTATTGAGGATACATCGGGGCGAGCAGGATGCGCTCGCACCCGGCGGCCACCAGCGCCTCGAGCCGATCCGGGATCGACGGCGTGCCATATCGCATCGCCCAGTCGACCCGAACGCCCGCGCCCAGAACCGCCTGCAGCCCGTCCGCTTGCGCACGGGTGATTGCGGCGAGCGGCGAACCGTCCTCGGTCCAGACCTGCGCATAGGCGTGTGCACTTTGCTTCGGGCGGGTGTTGAGGATGATGCCGCGCAGGATCACCTGCCACAGCAGCGAAGGCAATTCGACTACCCGCTTGTCCGAGAGGAATTCGCCGAGATAACGCTTCACCGATGCCTGGTCGGGCGCATCGGGCGTGCCGAGATTGACCAGCAGCACCCCGACCCCTCCCGAGGCGACGGGCGGGTGATCGGCGGGAAGGGCTTGCGACTGCCAGGTCATGCCGCGCCCGCTACCAGAGGAAGCGCGCGAAAGCGAAGCCCGGTGGCAGCGAAAAGTGCATTGGCGATTGCAGGGGGCGCGACGGCCACGCCGAGCTCACCCGGGTCAAAGGGCGGTGCCTGGCTGGCGACGAACTCGACGACGATCTCCGGCGCGGTGGCGAGGACCGGCAGGGCGAGGCCTGCGAGCCGGTCCGGCCGCGCGCGTCCGCCCGCCCATTGCACGCTGCTGCCCGCCGCGAGGCCGAGGCCGAACAGCAGCCCGCCCTCGATCTGCTGGCGCGCGATGTCGAGGTTCACGATCCGCCCGATATCGACCACCGCAGTCAGTTGCTCGACCAACAGCCCGCCCTCGCCCATGCGCGCCCTGGCGATGCAGGCGATGCGCCCACCGCCCTCGCGCGTGCTGTCCCCGAAGGCCTCCATCCGCACCAGCGCAAGGCCCTGCCCACTCCCCGCGCGCCCGCCGTCCCATCCGCCGAGCCGGGCGGCGCGCTGGAGCACTTCGGCGAGGCGGGGCTGGTCGCCCAGCAGGCCGAGCCGGTACACCAGCGGATCGCGGCCAGCGCGGCGCGCAAGCTCATCGACGAAGCCCTCGGTCGCGAAGGCGGTATAGGCGGCGGAATTGCCGCGCAGCCGACCGGTCGCAAAGGGCAGCGACACCGGGCAATGCTCCACCGCCACGTTGGGGATCGCATAGGGCGGCACCGCGCCCTCGCAGGCGAGCGGATCGACCTTCCCTTCGACCGCTGCGCGGGCCGCTTCTTCGGTGAGGTTGCCAAACAGACGCTCGCCCGCCTCGCGCACCGTGGCGGGGCAGGCGATGCGCGCGCGCCACGCGTTGGGCAGCGCGGTCGCGGGATCGAGCTTGGCGGTCAGGCCGACGGCAACCGGGGTGCGCGGGGGAAGCGCCTTCAGTTCCTCGGCCCGCGACCATGCCAACTGTACCGGACGCCCGAGCTTGCGGGCGAGCCAGGCCACCTCGATCGCGTGCTGCTTTTCCAGCCGCGCGTCGAAACTGCCGCCCGCCGGTAGCGGGTAAAGCACCACGTCGGAGAGCGACACGCCCGCTGCCCGCGCCGCGGCGCGCCGGGCCGCTTCGGGCGCCTGGCTGGCGATCCAGAGTTCGAGCTTGCCATCGGCGAGGCGCGCGGTGACGCTGGCGGTTTCCAGCGTGGCATGAACCGCGGACGTGGCGGAATAGGTGGCGGTGAAAACCGCGTTACCATCCGCCAGTGCATCCGAAACGCCGCCGAAGCCGGCGACCTCGGTCCCCTCGTCCTTGACCGCCTCGCTCAGCCAGACGGCGACCTGACCCGTATCGAGCGCGGTGCCGCCGAAGCGCGGGCGCATCGCGTCGAGCGCGCGCTCGGCCTGCCACCAGCTATCCGCCGCCACGGCCAGCCAGCGCCGCGCCTTCACCACGCCGCGGACGCCCCTCACTCGCGCGGCGGATTCCGCGTCGAAGCTGATCAGTTCGGCAAGGCCCGGCGGCGCGTGGCGGATCGCGGCGTGGACCATGCCGGGCAGGCGCACGTCGCCTGCAAAGACCATGCTGCCATCGACCTTGGCAGGAAGGTCGAGGCGCGGATAGACCAGCGACAGGTTCTCCGCCGCGCCTTCGCCATCGAGTCCCTGGATCGGGCGCTCGGCGGGCGGATCGGGACGGAGCGGCGGAATATCGGGTGGGGTCATCGCCGCAGCCTCTGCCGCCAGCGCGCCGAAGGTAAGCTGCTTGCCCCCCGCCATGACCAGCCCGCCCCGCACCTCGCATTCCTCCCAGCGCACACCCCAGCGCGCGGCCGCCGCCATGGCCAGCATGGCGCGGGCGGTGGCTCCGGCCTCGCGGGCGGGCATCTCGTAGGCGGCGAGAGTCGTGCCCTCGGCAGTGGCGGTAAAGGCTTCGTCGCGCGCGAAGCGGTCGGCGGCCGAGAGCGCGGGGAGGTTCGACCAGAGCGGCGCCCATTTGGCCGCCAGCACTCCGTTGGGCTGCGCACCATTGGGCGGCACCGGCAGCACCGCCACCTGCCGCCAGTCCGCGCCAAGCTCATGCGCCACCAGCTGCGGCAGCAACGTAGTGACGCCCTGCCCCATTTCGAGCTGCGGAACGGCGACGGTGACGACCCCGTCCTCGCCGATGGTCAGCCAGGCTCCGAAACCATGCTCCTCAGCGCCGGGGCGGAGTGCGCCGGGATAGTCGCGCGGCCACAGGCTCCAGACGATGAGCAACCCGCCGGTTGCCGCAGCCCCGACCAGCAGCCCGCGCCGGGTGACGCGCGGGGCAGCGGGCTTTCCGATCACGCGCTGGCGGCGAGCCACTCGGCGATCTTTCCGGCGATGGCGCGGAAGGGCTCCGCCTCCACGCCATCACCCGCAGCGGGCGGTGTCCCGGCATCGCCGCTGATGCGAAGCGTGAGGCTCAGGGGGATGCGGCCGAGGAACGGCAGTTCCAGCCGCGCGGCAGCCGCTTCCACCCCGCCCGCACCGAAGGGATCGGAGAGCTCGCCGCAGTGCGGGCAGGCATATCCGGCCATGTTCTCGACCAGGCCGACGATCGGCACGCCCGCCTGGTCGAACAACTGCCCGGCGCGCGCCGTGTCCATCAGCGCGAGGTCCTGCGGGGTCGATACCAGCACCACGCCCGCGGGCTTGTGCTTCTGGATCATGGTCAGCTGCAGGTCGCCGGTGCCGGGCGGAAGGTCCACCACCAGCAGCTCGGCATCGCCCCAGTCGGCGTCGATCAGCTGGCTGAGCGCGCCCGCGGTCATCGGTCCGCGCCACGCGATCGCCTTCCCCGGCGCGACGATCTGGCCCATCGACAGCAGCGGCACGCCCGACGGAGTCGGCACGGGCACCAGTCTGCCGTCGACCGCCTCGGGCCGCGTGCCCTGCACGCCCAGGATAGTCGGCTGCGAGGGGCCGTAGATATCGGCGTCCACCACGCCGACCTTCAACCCCTGCCGCGCCAGCGCAACCGCGAGATTGGCGGCGAGCGTGCTCTTGCCCACCCCGCCCTTGCCCGATCCGACCGCCAGGACGCGGCGCGCGCGCTTCTCGGCAGTCATCGCCACGCGGACCTCGGAAATGTCGGGGTTCGCGGCGAGCGCAGCTCGCAGATCGCCCACCAGCGCGGAGCGAGGGGGCGCGTCCAGCCCCGCGACGTCGAGGACGACGAGGGCCACTCCGCCGTCCGCCTTCGCGGACACGATCCGCGCGGCGACCGCGCCGGGCAATCCGTCCACCAGTTCGGCTTCCTGCATGGCGCGGCGCGTGGCGCAGGAAAAAGCCGCCCGCAACCCCTGTTTTTCCACGAACCCCGCCCTATAACGGCAGTATGAAAGTCTGGGACGGGTTCAGGACGGCAGCCGGGGTGATCCCCGGCCTCGCCATGGCAGGCAAGCGCAATCCCTGGGGCAAGCCGGAGGGCGGTGGCGGCGACCCCGGCGCCGGCGACGATCCCGCTGCCGACGGTGCAGACGATGCCGGCGGCGCGGCCGAACCTCCACGCGGCGACAAACCGCCAAAAGGCCCGCGCAACCCGTGGCTGCCGCCGGGCGGCGGTTCGGGCGGTGAGCCGCCCCGGCGCTCTGCCAGTATCGAGGATATCTTCCGCACCCGCGGCCCCGAAGGCCCGCGCCGCATCAATTTCGGTGGCGGCGGCCAGGGCGGCTTCAACCTCCCGCCCCGCGCCAATGGCAAGAGCTGGTGGCCGCTGATCGTGGGTGGCAGCATCGCTGCGCTGCTGCTGGTCACCTCGGTCCACCAGATCCAGCCCAAGGAGGAGGGCGTGGTGACCTGGCTCGGGGGCAAGTATTCGCGCTCGCTCGGCCCGGGCCTCAACGTAACCATGCCCTGGCCGTTGCAGCAGGTCTCGGTCGAGACTGTGAGCGAGATCAAGGCGATCAAGATCGGCGGCGACAGCGAACAGCTGATCCTGACCGGCGACCAGAACCTGGTCGATCTGAGCTATATCATCCGCTGGAACATCAAGAACCTGCCGCTCTTCACCTTCCAGCTCGACGAGCCGCAGCTCACCATCCGCGAAGTCGCGGAGGCGGCGATGCGCGCATCGGTTGCCGAGCAACGGCTCGACGACGTCATCTCCGGCGCCGGCCGTGCCGAGATCGAGGCTGCGGTCCGCACGCGGATGCAGCAGGTTCTCGACGCCTATGGCTCGGGCGTCGCCATCCAGGGTGTCGCAATCGAGCGCGCCGACCCGCCCGAAAAGGTGGTCGATGCATTCAAGGACGTCTCCGCCGCGCAGCAGGATGCCAACAGCCTTCGCAACAGCGCTAGGAAATACGCTGCCTCGGTTGTCGCGCGTGCCGAAGGCGACGCTGCGGCCTTCGACCGCATCTACGCCCAGTACAAGCTCGCGCCCGAGGTCACCAAGCGGCGCCTCTATTACGAGACCATGGAAAGCGTGCTTCGCAAGACCGACAAGACCTTCGTCGAATCCGGCGGTGTCCAGACCTATCTGCCACTGCCCGAAGTGAAGAAGCGGGCTGTCGCCCCACCCGCTCCCCCCACGACGGGAGGGCAGTGAGATGGAAACGATCTGGGAAACCCACAAGGCGACCATCATCGCCGTCGGCGTGCTGATCGCGGCCGCGTTATCGACGCTGATCGTGGTGCCGGAAACGCAGCAGGCGGTGAAGATCCGCACCGGCCAGCCGGTCGCGGTGATCAACATGTTCCGCCCCGACGAGAAGTTCGGCAACACAGGCGCTGGGCTGTGGTATCGCATCCCCGGGCTCGAGCGGGTCCAGTACGTGGACCGCCGTATCCTCAACCTCGACATGGAGCCGCAGCAGGTGCTCTCGAGCGACCAGCAGCGCCTCCAGGTCGACGCCTATGCCCGCTACCGCATCATAGACCCGGTGCTGTTCGTCGAAAGCGCGGGGAGCGAGGGCAATCTCCAGACCCAGCTCGCGCCGATCTTCTCCTCTGTGCTGCGCCAGGAACTGGGCCGTAACCCCTTCACCGCACTGCTGACGGCAGAACGCGGCGTGGCGATGGCCAATATACGCACCCAGCTCGACAAGCAGGCCCGGCAGTACGGCGCGCAGATCATCGACGTCAGGATCAAGCGCGCGGACCTGCCCGACGGCAGCCCGCTGGAAACTGCCTTCACCCGGATGCAGACCGACCGCCAGGCCGAGGCCGAGACGATCCGCGCCAATGGCCGCCGCGACGCGCAGATCATCCAGGCCGATGCCGAGGCGAAGGCCGCCCAGACCTATGCCGCCGCCTACGGCAAGGATCCGGCATTTTACGACTTCTATCGCGCCATGCAAAGCTACCGCGTCACCTTCGAGGAAGGAGAAGGCGAGAGCTCGATGATCCTGTCACCCGACAACGAATACATGCGGCAGTTCAGGGGTACGCGCTGAGCGAGTTACAAGCCGCGACAGGCGTTCAATCGCGGTTCAGCGCCGGCGGCTTGTAAGTCACAGGGGACGCCCAATCTACGGAACGCAGCCGGCGCGGGTCCGCCCGTGCCGGACATCAATCTGGAAGGATCCGAAGGACGTGAATGCCGTGCGATATGCTTATGGACTGACCGGCGCACTGCTGCTCGGTGGTGCCGCCGCCTCGCTCACAACCGGCTATGCCGCCGGTGCACAGGTCGCCCAAAACGACGCCACCCAGATGAGCCGGGTGGTCCCGCGCCAGGGCGCGCCGGAAAGTTTTGCCGACCTTACCGCTCAGCTCGCCCCAGCGGTGGTCAATATCGCGACCCGCCAGAAGATCGAGGTCCGCCAGCCGCAGAACCCCTTCGCCGGCACACCGTTCGAAGGGCTGTTCGGCCAGCGCGGTCGCGGCGAGGGCGGAGCCCAGCCCCAGACGCAGGAAGCCCAGTCTCTCGGATCGGGCTTCATCATCTCGGCGGACGGCTACGTGGTCACGAACAATCACGTGATCTCCAGCCCCACGGGCCGCGGCACGGTCGAGAAGATCACCGTGACCATGCCCGACGGCACCGAGTATCCGGCCAGGCTGGTCGGCGCCGACAGCTCCTCCGACCTTGCGGTCCTCAAGATTTCCGCGCCCAAGGCGCTGCCCTTCGTCCACTTCGGCAATTCGGCGCAGGCGCGCGTGGGCGACTGGGTGGTCGCGATCGGCAATCCCTTCGGGCTCGGCGGCACGGTGACCAGCGGTATCGTCTCGGCGGTCTATCGCAACACCGGCCAGGGCGGCGCCTATGACCGCTACATCCAGACCGACGCCGCCATCAACCGCGGCAATTCGGGCGGCCCGCTGTTCGACATGCAGGGTAATGTGATCGGCATCAACAACGCTATCTTCTCACCCAGCGGCGGCAGCGTTGGCATCGGTTTCGCCATCCCGGCGGAAATCGCCGCTCCGATCGTGGAGCAGCTCAAGAGCGGTCGCGAGATCACCCGCGGCTATCTCGGCGTCTCGATCCAGCCAGTCGATGACGATCTTGCCGATTCGCTGGGCATTCCCAAGAACCGCGGCGAATTCGTGCAAGTGGTCCAGCCGGGCGAGCCGGGCGAAAAGGCCGGCATTCGTGCAGGCGACATCGTCCTCAGCGTCAACAGCAGGCCGGTGACCCGCGAACAGACCCTGTCCTTCATCGTCGCCAATATCGAGCCCGGCACTCGGGTGCCGATCGAGCTGATCCGGAATGGTCAGCGCATGACCGTCACCGCCACCGTGGGCAGGCGTCCCTCCGACGACGCGCTGCGCCAGCAGCAGCTGTTCTCGGGCGACGGCGACGACCGGGGCAGCGGCGGCATGGGCAGCGACCAGGAGCAGCCGAGCAGCCTCATCCAGGACAAGCTCGGGCTCTCGGTCGTTCCGCTCACGCCGCAGATCGCCGCTCAACTCGGCGCAGCCGCGGGGACCAAAGGTCTCGTCATCGCCGACGTGGACGGCAGCAGCGACGCCGGCCGCAAGGGCCTGCAACGCGGCGACATCGTGCTGAGCGCGAACTATGCCGAGGTCACGACTCCGGGCGCGCTCGAAGCCGCGATCAGGCAGGCGCAGGCGGACGGGCGGGAGGCGCTGCTGCTCCGCATCCAGCGTCGCGGCCGTCCCACGACCTACTTCGCGGTTCGCTTGCGCTGATCACCAGCGCGGCGGCCAGCCGGCTCCTGATGGCAGTGGGACCGAACGGCCAGGCGAGGTAGTTTGACGCGCCGCAGCGGTTGGGTGGTCGATGGCGCACATCCCGCGCGAGGCATGGGCTGCGACCGAAGCGCCGATGCATTCGGCCATCGCCGCGATATGGGCCCGGCGCACCTTGTCACGGTGGCTCGGTGCTCAAGCCGCTCGACCTCGCCCCGGCGCAGGACCGCTATCGGCGGCTGCTGGACGAGGTCGGGATGGGCACGGGCTGGCGATGGCGGCTTGGGATCCGGGCGGGCAAGGCGGCTTCATTGGCTTGGGTCTGCCGGTCGACGGGAGCGTGTTCCAGCCGCAACGCTATGTCGGGGTCGGGCTGATCGGGCAGATGTCGTTAAATCGCTACTGCTCCCTGATCGAAACGCAGGCCGCAGGATCGATCCGACTGTCCCCGCGCGAGCTGGACATCCTGCACTGGGCCTCGCGCGGCAAGAGCAATCTCCACATGGCGGAGATCATCGGGATCAGTCGCGGGACGGTCGATACCTGCATGCGCCGCGTGTTCGGCAAGTTCGGGACCAACGACCGCACGGTCGCGTGCATTCGCGCGCACGAGCTTCGCTTCATTCACGCGGCCGGTGTGGAGGCCGCCACCCCACGCTGCACTACGTCGTCGGGTCAGGCCCGGCGGCGTTCGGCCCGGTTCATCAGCTGGCGCGCCTCGTCGGCGGGCATGGGGCGCCCGAAGTGGTAGCCCTGAATCTTGGTGCAGCCGAGCTCGCGGATCATGCCCGCTTCCTCACCGTTCTCGACGCCCTCTGCGGTGGTCGTCATGCCGAGGCTGTCGGACATCGCGACCACGGCACGGATGATCGCCATGCTCTCCGCGCTGCCCTGCGCCGCGCCCTGCACGAAGGTGCGATCGACCTTGATGGTCGAGAACTTGAGCGTGCGCAGGTAACCGAGCGAGGAATAACCGGTGCCGAAGTCGTCGAGCGCGACCGAGCAACCGAGTTGCATGACCGATTCGAGCGCCTTGCGCGCGACATTGGCGTCCTTCAGGAAGATGCTCTCGGTCACCTCGATCTCGACACGCTCGGGCGAGAGGCCACTCGCCGACAATGATCGCACGACCGAGGCCGCGAAGTCGGGCTCCACCAGCTGCTCGGGCGAGACGTTTATGTTGACCTTGATCGGCGAAGGCCAGCGCGCCGCTTCTTCCATAGCTTGGCGCATCACCCACTGCCCGATCGGCACGATCAGGCGCGTCTCCTCCGCCAGCGGGATGAACTTCACCGGGCTGACGAAGCCGTGCTCGGCACTGTTCCAACGCACCAGCGCCTCGAAACTCACCAGCTCCTCGCTGCGGGCATCGACGACCGGCTGGTAATGGAGCACGAACTCGTTGCGGGCGAGCGCGTTGCGGAGCGAGAACTCGAGCTGGCGGCGCTCCTCTGCGGACGCGTGGAGCGAGGGTTCGTATTCGAAATACTCCCCGCCGCCGGCGTCTTTCGAGCGATAGAGCGCGAGGTCGGCGTTGCGCATCAGCTCCTCGACGGACTTGCCGTCACGCGGGCCAACGGCCGAGCCGATGCTGGCGCCCACATAGAGGAGCTGATCGTCGACACGGTAGGGCTCCGACAACCGCGCGATGATCGAGAGGGCGAGCCGCTCGACGCTCGCCTTGTCGCTGGCGTCGCGCACCACCACTGCGAATTCGTCGCCGCCGAGACGCCCGCAAGTGGCGCCCTCGATCATTTCCGAGGACAGCCGCTGCGCCACCTGGCCTAGCAGCTTGTCGCCGACGAGATGGCCGAGCGAATCGTTGACCGCCTTGAAACGGTCCAGGTCGATCATCAGGAAGGCGCAGCGCGAGCGCCATTTCTCGGCGTAGCGCAGCGCATCGGTCACAGCCTCGTGCACCATCAGGCGATTGGGCAGCGAGGTCAGCGTGTCGTAACGCGCGAGATAGGCGATCTTCTCCGAGGATTCGCGTTCGGTCGTCACGTCGGAGCCGACGCCGCGGAAGCCGACATATTGGCCGGTCTCGTCCAGCATCGGGGTGCCGGACAGCTCCCACCAGCGGCGCTCGTCGCGGATCGAGACCTCGACGATAAGGTCGGAAAAGCTCTCGCGGTTCTTCAGCTTTTCGGCCAGCTCGTGAAGGCTCGGCGCGAAGCGGCCGCTTGCCCAGCTCTCGCCGGACACGAGCTCGATGAAGCTCTTGCCCTCGATTTCATTGAGCTCCCGCCCGAGCGCTATGGCGAGCCGCGGCGAGACCGAGCGCAGGCGCCGGTTCTTGTCGAGCTGGAACAGCCAGTCCGCGTCCGAATCCTCGTATTCGCGCAGCAGCAGCGAGACGACCTCGCTCGATTCGTTCATGTCGAGCTCGGCGACGCGGGCCTGGTACAGGCCCTTCGCGCTCTGCACTGCGGCCGAGGACGCGAACAGTCCCGTGAAAGCAGCGATCGCGGCGAGGTAGGGGTCGCCCGCGGCGGCCATTCCGATCGTCCACCCGAGCGACAGGAAGACGGTGAACAGCACCGAGCCCAATGGTGCACTGAACCGGCTGGTGGCGGCGGCGAGACACAGCAGTGCGACAAAGGACCAGGCGGTCCCATTGGTGGCGACATCGGCGTGGGCCGGGAACAGCAACGCCGCCGCGCCCCAGGCGACGCCCTTGAGCACCGCATTGCCGCTGTGATGCAGCCATTCGAGGCGGCCCAGCCCCTTGATGTCGACATGGGCGAGCGAGCGATCGATCCACACGCTGTGGAGCGCGCTCAGCACGACCCAGGCGGACCAGGCGGCGAGCACGCCCGTGCCGACCGATCCATAATAGATCAGCGAGATGCAGAAGGCGCCGATGGCGTGCAGGGTAAAGCGCACCCAGCGCTTCTGCGCGAGCACGCAATATTGCTGTCCCTGCAGGCGCGACCAGTCACTGCCCCTCCCGGTCAGGCCGAGGATGGCACCGATCGACGGCGCGCGACCGTCATCGATCATGTTCGCGGGCATTCCTTTCACACCCGCACCCTAGAGAGCAGTGGTTAAACGACAGTAAAGTCCGGGCTCGCCAAGCGACGGATTTCCGGCGTCTTTCCGGTCAGTCGGACACGCCGGATATCGCGTGTTTTCAAACCCTCGCAACCACCGACACTACTCCACCGTAACCGATTTCGCGAGATTGCGCGGCTGGTCGACGTCGGTCCCCTTCACGCAGGCGACGTGATAGGCGAGGAGCTGGACCGGCACGGCGTAGACCAGCGGCGCGATCAGCGGATGGACCTGCGGCATCTCGATGGTGGCGAGGCAATCCTCCCCCGCCTCCGCCAGCCCCGCGGCGTCGGAAATCAGCACCACCTTGCCGCCGCGCGCGCGCACCTCCTGCATGTTGGAGACGGTCTTCTCGAACAGCGGGCCCGAGGGGGCGAGGCAGATCACCGGCACGCTCTCGTCGATCAGCGCGATCGGGCCGTGCTTCATCTCGCCCGAGGCATAGCCCTCGGCGTGGATGTAGCTGATTTCTTTCAATTTCAGCGCGCCTTCCAGCGCCAGGGGGTAATCCGCGCCGCGCCCCAGGTAGAGCACGTCACGCGCCGGGGCGATCAGCGGCGCCATCGCCGCGATGTCGTCGTCATGGTTGAGCGCGGCGTTGAGCGCCGCGGGCGCCTCGAGCAAATGCCTGACCACCGCGGCCTCTTCCTCGCGGCTCATGCGGCCCTTCTTCACCGCCATGTGCGCGGCGAGCGCAGCGAGGACCGCGAGCTGGCACGTGAACGCCTTGGTGCTGGCGACGCCGATCTCCGGCCCCGCATGGGTCGGCAGCAACAGGTCCGCCTCCCGCGCCATGGAACTGGTCGGCACGTTGACGACCACTGCGATGGTCTGGCCCGCCGCCTTGCAATAGCGTAGCGCGGCGAGCGTGTCGGCGGTCTCCCCGCTCTGGCTGATGAAGAGCGCGAGCCCGCCCTCTTCCAGCACCGGCTCGCGGTAACGGAATTCGGAGGCGAAATCGATGTCGACAGGCACGCGCGCGAACTGCTCGAACCAGTATTTCGCAACCATTCCGGCGTAAAAGCTGGTTCCGCAGGCGACGATGGTGACGCGGCGGATGGCGGAGAGGTCGAAGTCGAACTGCGGCAGCGCCACCACGCCCTCTGCCGGGCGCAGATAGGATTGCAACGTCTGAGCGACCACGGTCGGCTGCTCGAAGATCTCCTTCTGCATGAAGTGGCGGTAATTGCCCTTCTCGACCGCCGCCGCGGAAGCGCCGGAGGTGGTGATCCCGCGGCTGGCGACCTCGCCGTCGGCGTCGCGGATCGTCGCGCCCTCGCGGGTGACGACGACCCAGTCGCCCTCCTCCAGATAGGCAATCTTCTGCGTCAGCGAGGCGAGCGCCAGCGCGTCGGAGCCCAGGAACATCTCGCCCTCACCGTATCCCACCACCAGCGGCGAGCCGAGCCGCGCGCCGATCAGCAGCTCGGGATGGGCGCGGAAGGCGATGGCGAGCGCGAAGGCGCCGCGCAGCCGGGGCAGCACAGTGGCAACAGCCTCCTCGGGGGAAGCGCCGTTCTCGACCTCGCGGCTGACGAGATGGGCGACGACCTCGCTGTCGGTCTCGCTTTCGAGCTGGCGTCCTTCGGCCAGCAGCTCCTCGCGCAGCGGCTTGTAGTTCTCGATTATGCCGTTGTGGACCAGCGCGACCTCGCCCGTCGCATGGGGGTGGGCGTTGTTGGTGGTTGGTGCGCCATGCGTCGCCCAGCGCGTGTGCGCGATGCCGGTGTTGCCGGGCGCGGGATGGGCGGCGAGCTCACGGACAAGGTTGGTGAGCTTGCCCTCCGCCCGGCGGCGAACCAGCACCCCGCCGTCGATGGTGCACACGCCCGCGCTGTCATAGCCGCGATATTCCATACGCCGCAGCCCGTCGACGAGACGGTCCGCGACGGGTTGCTGGCTGACGATGCCGATGATGCCGCACATGAATTCGATAGTCCTTCAGAGAGTATAGGGTATGCGGACTCCCGGCATCTCGGCCGGGAAATCCTTGGTATTGCGCGTCACGAGCACGCGGCCTCGTACCAACGCGCTCGCCAATATTACGGAATTGGGCAAGCGCAATCGGGGCCGGTCCCGCCTCAGCGACGCGGCGCGCTCGGCGATCTCCGCATCGACCTCGTCGATGGCGAAGCCCGAAAGAAGGCGTTCCGCCCCGCGCAGCTCGTCCGGCGCGCCTTTCGACAGAACCTCGATCCAGACGATCCTGCTGACCCACGCACGGGTCCCAAATGCAAAGGCGCGGCGAATCTCGTTTCGTGCCTGCTCATGTCCGGCAAGAGCGTCGATCACGATATTTACGTCGAAAGCGAAGCCGCTCACTTGGCGCCGGGCTTCTTCGGTGGAGGATACTTACCCGCAAACATGTCCAGATAGATCTGCCGCTGCCGATCATCTTCGGGGTCGAACAGGTCAGGAAACTCCGCCTTCGTTTCTTCGTAGTCGTCGTCCCATGGCCGGGTCCAAGAGGCCCGCTCGCGGCGCTGCCAGTCAACTGCATCGCCGATGTCGGTGCGATGTCTCCAAGCCCCGAATCCATCATCGAGCCAGGCAAGGTTATCAGTCGACACCGTCTCCGCCTTATAGCTGGCCACCGCCTCGCGCAGGACGGCAGCGCGCGACTTGCCCTCGCGCTCGGCGAGGCGGTCGAGCCATTTGATGTCTTCATCGGGCAGGTCAGCGAGAATCCGCGTCATGATATCGCGATATCATATCATATATCGCGTCAAGTGAAATCCCGTTCGAAACCCGCCCGCCTGGGTCCACACCAGAATCAGCCCGGCGCGCCGCCATTTTACGCCCGGTTAACCATTCCCGGCTAGGCCCGTTCCGGCAATTCGACGGGCACGGGGTGGCATGCGCATGGAAGTTCTGGACCAGCCGTTCAAGGAGGCGATCGCCGCTGATCGCCGCGCTCTGGAGGTCGCCGTCCTGCTCCCGTGCTACAACGAGGGTCTGGTCATCCGCGGGGTGGTCGAACGCTTCCGCGCGCTGCTCCCGCATGCCCGCATCTATGTCTACGACAACAACAGCTCCGACAATTCGGTCGCCGAGGCACGCGCCGCCGGTGCCGTCGTCCGCAGCGAGCCACGCCAGGGCAAGGGCTTCGTGGTCCGCCGGATGTTCACCGACATCGATGCCGACATCTACCTGATGTGCGACGCCGACGAGACCTATGACGCCGCCGCCGCCGGGACGCTGATCGAGGAACTGGTCGAAAACGGGCTCGACATGGTGGTCGGCACCCGCGTCGATCCCACCGGCAGCGCCTATCGCCCGGCGCACAAGTTCGGCAACTGGCTGCTGACCATGCTGGTCCAGAAGATGTTCGGCAAGGGCTTTTCCGACATGCTCAGCGGCTACCGCGTATTCTCGCGCCGCTTCGTTAAATCCTTCCCCTCGATGGCGCAGGGCTTCGAGATCGAGACCGAGCTGACCATCCACGCGCTGCAGCTCAAAATGCCGGTTAGCGAGATCCCGACCCATTTCAAGGACCGGATAGAGGGATCGGAAAGCAAGCTCAGCACCGTGCGCGACGGCATCCGCATCCTTTGGACCATCGCGACGCTCGTGCGGCAGGAACGCCCGATGTTCCTGTTCGGCATCGCCGCAGCGCTGCTGGCGGCGGTGTCGCTGTTGCTGGGGTATCCGGTCATCAGAGGCTTCGTGGAAACGGGACTCGTCCGCGTGCCGACCGCGCTGCTCGCCACGGGCACCGCGATCCTCGGCTGCCTGAGCCTGTTCAGCGGCCTCATCCTCGATACCGTCACCAGGGGGTGCCAGGAGGCGAAGCGCCTGCGCTATCTGGAATTCAGTGGGCTTCACGCGATCATGGAAGCACGCTGCGAGTCGCGGTGCTGACAGTGCTGGCCGATCCCATGCAGTTCGCCGCCGCTCGCCCCGGGGAGACACCCTGGCTCAGCGTGGTGATGCCTATCCACGGCGGCCAGAGCTGGCTGAGCGCGACACTCGAAAGCGTGGCTGCGCAGAACTGCACCGGGATCGAATTCATCCTCTTCGACAGCAGTTCCAACTCTGATTGCCGCACGATCGCCGAAGGTTACATGGATCGCCTCGCCATCCGCTACGAGGCGCGGCCCGACATCACGCCCTGGACCGCCAAGACCAATCTCGCCGTCATTGAGTCGAAAGCGCCATGGATCGCAATGTTGCACCAGGACGATCTCTGGCTGGAGGGCCGCGTCGAAGCCATCCGAGCTGCGATTGCCGCGCATGGTGAGGCCGCGATGATCGTCGCGCCGTCCCATTTCGTAGGACCCGACGGACGCAAGGTCGGTACCTGGTCGCTGCCGTTTCGCCGTGGGCTCCGTCCCGGCGCCGAAATCGGGCGCATGCTGCTGGTGCAGGAAGTAATCGCGCTGCCCGCCCCGGTGATCCGGCGGGATGCCTGGCTGGCGGTCGGCGGCATCGACGAGGCGCTGTGGTACACTGGCGACTGGGATCTCTATCTGAAGCTGTCTGCCACCGGCCCAGTCGCGGTGCTGCCGCGCTCGACCACCGCATTCCGCCTTCATGCCAGCTCGCTGACCATGACCGGATCGCGCGACCTTGCGGATTTTCGCGCTCAGATGGCGGATGTGCTGGCGCGCCATCGCCGGGTCTTCGCCGATCACGCCGACCGCGCTCTCCTCAGCTGTGCGGAAGCGTCCATCGAGGTCAACTGCGCGCTCGCGCGCGCCGCGGCGGGCGACCGTTCGGCATGGCGCGATCTCGGCGCGGTGCTGCTGCGCCTCGGCCCATTGCGCTTGTGGACCTATCTGCAGCTTTCGCGCGTGCTCGACCGCGCGATGCCACGCCTGCGGCTCAAGCTCGCGGGCGCGCTCTAACCCGCCGCGCGGGCCGGCGCGAGCAGTAGCCGCAGTTCTTCGAACAGGAGGTGGCGCGCGAGGGCCAGCGCCGCGAGCCATGCCAGCCCGCCCGCTATCACCGACAAGCCAAGCTGCCACAGCGGCGCGCTGAAAGACCAGCTGTGCCAGGCCATCACCGCCGCCGCAGGCGCCACCGCCACCGCCGCGAGGGCGAGATTGCCCGCATATGCGGCCCGAGTCTCGTCCCGCCCCGCCCCGGCCAGCTCGGGCATTTTCGGACGGTAGATTGCATAGCCGACCAGTGCGTCCACGATCCGACCTGCGGCGGCCACCGGCAGGCTGACGAGCGCGCCCAGTGCGAAGGCAATCAGCCCGGCGATGGCTCGGGTCGATTCCATCCGTGCCTGCCAGGCCGTTCGGTCGCGAAGTACGCACAGCTCCCACATCATCGCATAGCCAAGCAAAACGCACTGCGCCGCCATCAGCAGTGCCAGCGGCCATGCCGCCGCATCCCACTGTGGGCCGTAGAGATGGTGCACAATGGGGCCCGCCAGTACCGCGATCCCCGACATTGCGGGCCACATTACCGCGGTCAACAGGCGCGTCGCGCGCAGGAAGGTTTCGCGCAGCGAGCCGCTCTTCCGCAACTCCGCCGCCATGTGCACATAGATCACTTTGGTGGAGAGGCCATAGGCCCCGTCCCAGACCATCGCGGCAAGCTGCGAAGCACGCGTGTAGATGCCCAGTGCAGCCAGCCCCAGCCATTGCGCCACGATCAGTTCCGACAGGCGCGCGGTGATGATCGGCACGCCCCCCGCGGTCACCATATGCGCGGCGAACGCAGCGATCTTGCGCCAATTGGCGAGCGAGAACCGGTAAGTCGCGAGGCCTCGTCCCGCAATCGCGAAGGCCGCGGCCCCGTACAGGGCACCCGCGATCGCGCCGAAAGCGGGGCTGAGATAGCTCCAGCCCCGGAAGGCCAGCAGCACCATGACCCCGGCATTCACCATCGCCTTGCCCAGTTGCACCAGCGAGACCGGACCGAAGCGCATCGCGCGGGTGAGCAGCGTGGCCGGCACCATCTCCACGATCCCGAGCACAGGCACCGCCGCCATCAGGCACAGCACCTCGGGCACCGCCGAATCGCTGAACAAGCCCGCGCCCATGGTGCCCAGCAACAGCAGCACCGCCGCCACGGCCAGGCTCATCAGCGCGTTGACGGTGAAGCAGGCGGCCCTGGTATCCTCGCTCAGCGCCTCGTCGCGGATCAGGTAATTGGCGACCCCGAAATAGGAGATCGTGCCAAGCACGCCCGAGATCGCCATGCCGACCCCGAAAATGCCCAGCTCGCGCGGCGACAGCAGCCGTGAGATTACGACCATGCCGCCGAAGGTGACCGCAAACACCAGCAAATGCGCACCGTAGTTCCACGCCAGGGAGGCGCGGACCGAGCCTGTCTCGGGCACGGAAGAGAGGGCTGGCTCCACGCTCAATACCAACCCGCCAGGATCAGCGCACGGGCGACGAGCGCATCCAGTGGGCGCTTGCGGATAACGGGGCCACTCATCGCATAGCCAGCCCGCGCCGCCAGCGATTCTTTCGAGGCGATGAAACGCCGTAGCACCCGGCGCCGGTCGTGCGCTAGCCGCTCGCCCCAACGCGCCTCGAACTCCGCGGCTTGCGCGTGCGGGCGGTAGAAGCGGCGCGCGTTCCGCAGGAACCGCCCGGCCTCGCTTACGACCTGCGCCGCGCGCCCAGGGGTCTGGCCAACCGCATTACCGCCGTGCTGGCGATAGAGCAGCCGCGGCACGGGGTCATAGTGCACGCGGCCAAAGGCACTCACCACCAACGCACACCACCAGTCGTGCATCACCGCGCCCTGCCCCGGCTCGCGCTGCAGAACGAGGTCGCGGGCGGCACGGTTGAGGACGACGGTGCAGCCAAAGGCGATGTTCTCGAACAGCAGATGCTCGAAGCGCGTGTCGCCATTGACGGGCGCCGCGCCGAGCGGGCGCAGTGCCGCATCGGCAAGCATCACATTGCTGCAATACATCGCAGGATCCTTGCCGCCATTGAGCGTTCCTGCGGCCACCGCCAGCTTGTCCTGGAACCAGCAATCGTCCTGATCGCAAAAGGCGTAGAAATCGGCCTCCGGTGCGGTCCGGAGCAGTTCCATGAAGCTACGCGTCACGCCGATATTCGGCGAGGGCGCGATGGACGCGAGGCTTGGCCAGCGATCCGACCGCGCGCGCAGCTTGGCACAGCTATCGTCGCGCGAGCCATCGTCGCGGGCATGGAGCAGCACGCTCACGCCCTGCTGCTGCGCGATACTGTCGAGCTGTTCGGGCAGATAGGCGACGCCGTTGTACGTCGACAAAAGCACCGCCACGACCGGCGCGGTCACCGGGCGACCCTCCCCACGCTCAGGAAACCGGGGCGCGCCAGCACGGCCTACCCTCCAACCACCGCTCGACGCTATCGTAGGCCCTGGTCCCGTCGACCAGCGAGATGCCGAAGGGCACCAGCGCGAATTGGCGCTTGCGCACGAAGGTCACGCTGCCGCGCCGGCACAGCTCGCGCACCTGCGCCGGGTCGAGCTCGGTCGAGGCGAAGATCAGCGGGCGGTTCGATAGATCGGCGCGGTTGCGCACTTGGTCGATGGCGGTACCCGGCGGGTCGGTCTCGAGGATCACGAACTCGGCCTGCTGCCGGTCGATCAGGCGGGTCAGCGCGTCATAAGGCGCGACGAAGCGATGCGCGGCGAGGAATAGGAACGACATAACCGCAAGCGTCACGATGCCGAGCCCGAGCACGGCATTGGTGGCGAGCCGGTGATCGCGGCCAAGCCATTCGCGAAAGCCGTAGCCGGTTAGCAACAAGATCGCCGGGAGCACCGCTTGCCAGTAGCGATAGCCCCAGCCGTGCCCCTGATACGCCATCAGCGCCACCACCGCGAGCGTGGTCACGAGCAGCGATCCCGCGAGTCCCAGTGGCAGCAGCTCGTGCCGTAGCACTGCCGACACCGAACAGAGCAGCAGCGGCAGGCAGAAGGCCGCGTTCCAGACAAAGAACCGGAGGATGTTGTACATCATCAGCGGCAGCGAATAGGGATTGAAGGCGGCCAGCAGCGGCACGACCCGCTGCACGATGAAATCGCCCAGCCCCTTGCTGCCGCCCGCCGCCGCCTCGGCGCCGACCGTCCCCAGCACATAGCCGGGATACAGCATCCATCCCGCGAGGCCCGCCGCGTAGACGACGGCATAGACCGCGAACAGCCGCCAGCGCCCTTGTGCGAGCAGGGTCAGGATGATCGCTCCCACCGCCAGCGGATGAAAGACGACCTGATGAAGACCCATCGCCCATAGCCCGACCGCCATCGCAAGCGCGTGGCTCCACCACTTGTCGCGCACGAATAGTGCCAGCCAGACCGCGTTGAAGGCGAGGTGGCCGGTCATTGCATAGCTCGTCATGGCGTTGGTGAGGATCTGCGCGCTCAAGACATAGCCTGCGACCACAACCCACACCGCCGGCGCACAGTCCGCGAACAGCCGCCGCGCCGTATCCCAAATCGCGACGAGCCCGACCGCGGCGAGCAACGGGTTGAGCAGCGCCGCGTCCCCCAGCCGCTCCATGCCCAGCCGCATCAGCGCATTGCCGGGCATATAGTTGGAGACCAGCGCGACATTTCCCTCGATCGGCATCAGGAAGTCGGGCGCAAGCGCCGGGCGGAATGCGCGCCACTGTTCGGCCAGCGGCTGCGCGAGTTTGCCCGACCCAAAGATTTCCGCATCGAAACCCACCATCAGCTCGTCGCGGGTGAGCGGGTAATCGAACATGATCCAATAGGTTCCGCCCCACAGCGCCAGCACCAGCAGGCATGCTAGCAGCAGCACGGGCAGCCAGCCCGGCGGGGATAGGGGCAGGCTGCGGCGCGGCCCGCGAGCGCCGAGAAGCGCAGCCGCCAGCAGCGCGGCCGCGAGAACGATCCCGCCGACCGCGTCCTGCCGAAGGTAGTATTGCCGCGTTACCAGCTTATCGGACAAAAAGGCGAGAACGATGACCAGATAGGCGATCACGCCAGCACCCAGCAGGAGCGGCCCGCGCGATTGACTGCTCGTCGGCATTTCCGTCCCTTCCACCGTCGCAACCGGCTGGCCCGCGCTCGTGAGCGGGGTTACCAGCAGGCACCTCGCGAAACAACCGAACCGCTGCGCGCTTCCCCCGGCGGAGAATTCTCCGGCTTAGGGAAAATTCAAGGTTTCGATTCTATTCACCAATCTTCCGAAGTCCGTCTTCGCCTTACCCCTGTCTAAGGGTCGGCGGGCCGATCGCGAGAGATTACAGAGGTTTTGCCGGAATGAGCGCATTCGGACGGAAGAACGGCCCTGGGGGCATGGCCCCGGGCGGGCGGCCGCAGTTCGGCGTCGCCCGGCCCATGCAGGGCGGCGGCGGCGTGCGTCCGCAAGGCGGCGAGCAGTTCCCGCCGCTGCCTGGTGCGGAGGCGCAAGTTCCGGCCCCTGCGCCAGGCCCGGCATCCTCGTCGCGGCCGACGTCCAACGAAGACGCGATGGGTCGCCTCAACGACCGCATGAATTCGACCCACAGCGGCGAATCCGAGGTCGGCGGCTTCGAAGCCAGCGTCCACAAGATCAAGGAGCAGGTGCTCCCCCGCCTGCTCGAGCGCGTCGATCCCGAAGCGGCCGCGACGCTGAGCAAGGAAGAGCTCTCGGAGGAATTCCGCCCGATCATCCTCGAGGTGCTGGCCGAGCTCAAGGTCACCCTCAACCGCCGCGAACAGTTCGCGCTGGAAAAGGTGCTGGTCGACGAGCTGCTCGGCTTCGGCCCGCTCGAGGAACTGCTGGGCGATCCCGACATCTCGGACATCATGGTCAACGGCCCCGACCAGACCTACGTCGAGAAGAAGGGCAAGCTCCAGATCGCCCCGATCCGGTTCCGCGACGAACAGCACCTGTTCCAGATCGCGCAGCGCATCGTGAACCAGGTCGGTCGCCGCGTCGACCAGACCACCCCGCTCGCCGACGCCCGCCTGAAGGACGGCAGCCGCGTCAACGTGATCGTGCCGCCGCTCTCTCTCAAGGGCACGGCAATCTCGATCCGCAAGTTTTCGGAAAAGCCGATCACGCTGGACATGCTCCAGGGCTTCGGCTCGATGAGCGAGAAGATGTGCACCGCGCTGAAGATCGCGGGCGCGTGCCGGTTCAATATCGTCATCTCGGGCGGTACGGGCTCGGGTAAGACGACCATGCTCAACGCCCTGTCGAAGATGATCGACCCGGGCGAGCGCGTGCTGACGATCGAGGACGCCGCGGAACTCCGTCTGCAGCAGCCGCACTGGCTGCCGCTCGAAACCCGACCGCCGAACCTCGAAGGCCAGGGCGCGATCACCATCGGCGACCTCGTCAAGAACGCGCTGCGTATGCGCCCGGACCGGATCATCCTGGGCGAAATTCGCGGCGCGGAGTGCTTCGACCTCCTCGCGGCGATGAACACCGGTCACGACGGATCGATGTGTACCCTCCACGCGAACAGCCCGCGCGAATGTCTCGGCCGTATGGAAAACATGATCCTGATGGGCGACATCAAGATCCCCAAGGAAGCGATTTCGCGCCAGATCGCCGAATCGGTGGACCTGATCGTGCAGGTGAAGCGCCTGCGCGACGGTTCGCGCCGCACCACCCAGGTCACCGAGGTGATCGGCATGGAAGGCGACGTGATCGTGACGCAGGACCTGTTCAAGTTCGAATATCTCGACGAGAGCGAGGACGGGAAGATCATCGGCGAGTTCCGCTCCAGCGGCCTGCGGCCATACACGCTGGAAAAGGCCCGTCAGTTCGGCTTCGACCAAGCGTATCTGGAGGCGTGTCTCTGACGCGCCTGCGCACGCCCGTACGGGCGTGCGATACCTCGCACAAGCTCGGGCGGCCGTTCGGCCTTGCGGCCGCTGCGCAGCCGGGTCGGTCCCTGTCTCGAGTGATATGCCAGGGGCCGGCGCGCACGGTCCGACCAACTTGCAGAAACGCGTCAGCAGTTTGTCGATCTGATACAAGTCTCATTCGTCACTGTCCGGTATATGCGTGGCAACAGGACGGAAACGAACCATGCCACTCGCCTTGATCACCAATGTACCGACGCACACACCCCGCCCGGCCCGGGCCGGCAAGCCGATGCCGGACCGCCGGTTCGAAGCGCTGCTGATGCAGTCCTTCGTCGAGATGCGCGCGCGCACCACGCGCAAGTAACGCGCTTACCCTCCCAGCATCGGCGGCAGCGCGACGGCCATCAGGCCGCCGCCCACCGTCGCGCTCAGGATGAATACCAGCGTCCACGGCACCCAGCCGACGCGGTCGGGCTTGCCGATCCGGTCGCGCCGGTGGCGGCGGCGATCCATCACCAGCGCGAGCGCCGCGAGCGCGAGGAAACCCGCGCCGTAAAGTGCAAGCAGCACGGCATCGCTGGCGAAAACGAGCCAATCCGGGAGATAGCGATCCATCGCGCGCCGATATGGGCGCGCGTCCCCGATCGGCAATGGCTTGCCCTGCCCGTCCCGCAGGATAAAGGCCGCGCGGTGCCCACCGACCAACGCCCGCTCCTCGCCATGGCGCTGCGCCTCGCCGCGGTGGCGGTTCTGGCAACGCTGACGATGGCGGTGAAATACACGGTCGGGCGCGGGGTCGCCTTTCCCGAAGTGCTGTTCTGGCGCCAGTTCCTGACCGTGCCGATCCTTCTCGCATGGCTGGCATGGCGGCGCGAGACCGCGCGGCTGAGAACGAAGCGACTGCCCTCCCATTTCCGCCGCGCGATGATGGGCGCGGTGGGCATGGGCTTCACCTTCGGCGCGCCGGTTCTCCTGCCGCTGGCGGAATCGACCACGCTGGGCTTCACCACCCCGATCTTTGCGGTGATCTTCTCGGCGCTGCTGCTCAAGGAGAAGGTCGGCCCCTGGCGCTGGACGGCGGTAGCGGTGGGCTTTGCCGGCGTGCTGGTGATCGCCCGGCCCGACGGGCATCTGCCGCTGTTCGGCTCGCTCGTCGGGCTCGGCGCGGGGCTGATGGTGGCACTCATCAGCATCCAGGTGCGCGACCTCACCCGGACCGACGAACCGCTGTCGATCGTGTTCTGGTTCGCGGCGCTTTCCGCCCCGGTGCTGGCGCTGTCCCTGCCCTTCGTGGCCAAGTCGCACACAGCCGAGCAGTGGGCTCTGCTAGGCGCCATCGGGGTGCTTGGTTGCGTGGGGCAGCTCTTCCTCACCGCCTCGCTCCGCTATGGCCAGGTCGCGAGTGTGATCGTGATGGATTACAGCGCGCTCGCTTGGGCGAGCTTTTACGGCTGGGCGATCTGGGGCGACGTGCCCGCTGCGAGCACCTGGTTCGGCGCGCCGCTGATCCTGGCGGCAGGGCTCCTCATCGTGTGGCGGGAACGCGTGCTGGGCAAGACCCCGGTTGCGACCGCGGGAACCCTCCCCGCGGAGCAGGGTTGAATCGCCCAAGGTGGGTAATGGGACTCCGGTCCCACCAGCAAAAAGGGATAGTTCCAATGCGCAAGATCATGATCGCACTCGGCCTCGCAGTCACCACGCTCTCGCTGTCGGCCTGCGCCACAGTGAAGGGCGTCGGCAAGGATATCCAGTCGGTCGGCGAGGCCGGCCAAGACGCCATCGACTGACAGACCGGTCAGCCCGAACACAGAGCCCCGCCCTCCCCGGCGGGGTTTCTTGTTTCCCCCCTCAGTTTACCAGCCGCTCGCGGCCTTCCCGGTATGGTGCCCTGAGTTCGCGCCGCAATTATCTTGCCGCTGGCGTTGCGGGGTAGCGTACGCCGATCACCGCCACCTCCGCCACCGCCGGATGGCCGTGAATCGCGCTTTCGACCTGCGAGCGATAGATGTTATTCCCGCCCGAGATGATCGTGTCCTTCATCCGGTCCTGGATGTAGATGTAGCCCGGCAAAGGTAGCGGTGTCCCCGCCCTCCCGCCGCGACTGTCCCGACGCGGTCGGCAGCCATCATGGTCCACCGATGGGGCGAGTAAAGCCCGATTCCCCCAGCGGCTGCGCCAGGCCGCGGGCCGCGCGCTGGATCGCCTCGTTGTCGTGGACGAAGCGGCCCCGCGCGGGCCGCATGGCGCAGTGGAGCGCGGCGCGGGCGACCGTCTCCGCCTCGATGGCGCGATATTTACGCCAGTCGCCCTGGAGGAGGGGATTGATGAGAGGGCTTGCCAGCATCGCCAGCTTTTCCGCCGGGCGCGTCTCGCCGCGGCTGCCGCGCAGCAGGCCGGGGCGCAGCACGTCGAGCCGCCCGATACCGATCCGGGCGAGATCGCGGTCGGTTTCTCCCTTCACCTTGAGGTAGAAGGCGTTGGAATGCGGGTCCGCGCCGACCGAGCTGATCGACACGAACCGTTCGACCCCGTGCGCCTTCGCCGCGCGGGCGACCGACAGCACCAGCTCCTGATCGACGGCCCGGAAGGATTGCTCGTCCTTCCCTGCCTTCTTCCGGGTGGTGCCGAGCGCGCAGATCAGCGCGGTGGGCCGGAGCGCCTCGATCACCTCGCCCCATTTGTCGGGCGCCGCGACGAAGACCTCCATCCGGGCACCGGGCGGAAGGGCCAGCTCGCCCCGGGCAATGGCGGCGAGACTAACATCCTCGCGGCCGACGCACAGCCGGATGACGTGCGAGCCGACCAGCCCGCTCCCACCCACGAGCGCGATGCGCAACGGTTCAGACATTCCGCAGGCCCTCCGGAGCCTTGCCGTAGATGCGCGCGCATTGCTCGATGGCATAGCGGTCGGTCATGCCGGCGATGAAGTCGCAGATGCGGCGGCTGCGCTCGGGCTCTCCCGTCGGCAGGTCCTCGCGCCAGTGCCGCGGCAGGGTCTTCGCATCCTGGCTGTAGGCGACGAAAAGCCGCGCGACCACATCGCGTGCGCGCTCGGCGGTGGCGATCTGGTCGGGGTGGTAATAGAGCTTGTCGTACAGGAACGCCTTGAGGCGCCGTTCCTCGACCGCCATGCCTGGCGAGAAGGCGGCGGTGGCCTTCCCGGCCTCACGCACGTCGGCGGCGCTGGCCATCCCGGCAGCGGCTGCACGGGTGGTTTCGACGACATCGTTGACCATCACCCCGATCTGGTCGCGGACCAGCTCGCGCAGCTGCCGCTCGCGCGGGGCATTGGGGTGCCGCTTCTCGACCGCGCGCCATTGCCCGGCCACGAAGTCGAGCGCAAGGAGCTGGTCGAGCTCGAGGAAGCCCGAACGCAGCCCGTCGTCGATGTCGTGGTTGTCGTAGGCGATGTCGTCGGCGAGATTGGCAACCTGCGCCTCCAGGCTGGGCCACGACCCCAGCGCCAGCGGGAAGGCGCGATCGACTTCGCCCAGCGCCCAGTTCGGAGCGGCGACCGGGCCGTTGTGCTTGGCCATGCCCTCGAGCATCTCCCACGAGAGGTTCAGCCCCTCGTGATCGCAATAGGGACTCTCCAGCCGCGCCACGATGCGCACCGCGTGAGCGTTGTGATCGTAGCCGTCGGCCTGCGCCATTGCCTCCGCCAGCGCGCGCTCGCCGGCGTGGCCGAAGGGCGGATGGCCGATGTCATGCGCGAGGCACAGCGCCTCGGTCAGATCCTCGTCCAACCCGAGCAGGCGCGCGATGACCCGGCCGATCTGCGCGACTTCGAGGCTGTGGGTCAGGCGGGTGCGGTAGAAGTCCCCGTCGGGCGCGATGAATACCTGCGTCTTCGAGCGCAGACGGCGAAAGGCGGTGGAATGGATGATCCGGTCGCGATCACGCTGGAAGGCGCTGCGCTGGCCCCGCGTCGCGCCCCCGGCAGAGGCGAACTCGCGCCCGCGGCTGGCGGCAGGGTCGACGGCATAGGGGGCGGCAGGCATGGCCGCGCAGGTAGGCGGCGCGGCGCGGCGCGGCAACGGGAACAGACCGGCAACCTCAGCTCGCTGGCGGCAAACTCGGCAGACTGTCCACGAAGCGCACCAAATCGGTGGCGCTGCGGTCGGGGGCCTCCTCCATTGGGAGGTGGCCGATGCCGCGGTAGGAGACCGCCTGTGCGTTGGGGAGGTGCTTCCGCCACCAGCCGGCGGCCTCGAAGGGGATCAGAGAATCCGCCTCACCCCACATCACCAGTGTCGGGACAGCGATCCGGCGAACCTGATCGGCGGTGAAGGTGGTCCACGGCTGCGCAAACCGCTCGCGCGTCGCCTGGCGGTTGCCGGGATAGCGCGCGAGCTCCCAGTAGCGATCGACCGCGGCGGGCGTCACGACGGCCTGGTTGGCGACGCTCTGGCGCAGGCTGCGCTCGACCAGCGGGCGCTGCATCATCTGGCTGGCGAGCGGGCCGATCACCGGCATCCTCAGCACGGTGAACGCGAGATTGCCGCCGCCTTGTTTCCGGATCGGCGCCCCGCCCGCGTCGATCAGCACCAGCCCCCGCAGCCGCTCGGGATGGAGCATGGCGAAGCGCGCGGCATTGGCCCCGCCCATCGAATTGCCCGCCAGCACGAAACGGTCGAGCTTGAGCGCGTCGGCCAGCGCCAGCACGTCGCCCGCGAAGGCATCGGCGGAATAGCCACCCACCGCGGCGCCGGTGAGGCCGTGACCGCGCTGGTCGATGCGGATCAGGCGATAGCGGTCCTTGAGCCGGTCCACCCACGGCTGCCAGGTGTGGAGGTCGGCGTTGGAGCCATGCAGCAGCACGATCACCGGCGCATTGCGCGGCCCCTCGTCGCGGTAATGGACCGTCGGCCCGGTCGAGAGCTGAACGAACTGCGAGGGCGGCGCACCGTATTTGGCGCGCATCGCCGCCGCATCGGTATCGGGCACGCGCAGCAGCAGGAAGGCGCCGACCAGCACCAGCACGACAACCGCAAGACCGCGCCAAACCCATTTCATGCGCAACGCCTCACCTCATACGTCACCCGGGCTTGGCCCGGGGTGGTGCTTGTTTTCCATCGCAACCTGACCCGCACGCGGTAATGGACGATGTCGGCAGCGCCCTTCGACTTCATCCCGTCGTCCTTGGGGTTCTCCAGCGCAAAGTCGCGCAGGGTGACCTTGTCGCCGGTGACCAGCAGCCCCTCGCCCGCGCCCTTCTGGCCCGTGCAGTCGAGCACGGTCGGGTCCATGCCCGCGCCCTTCACGGTGACGCCGTTCGCATCGAGGCCGAGTTCGTCGGTAAGCGCGAAGCGGCCGCGCCCGGTTCCGCCACGTCGCCCGGCTGCGCGAGGATCAGCGCCTCCTGCAGCTTCTCCTGCGCGCCCTGGCCCGCCTCGACCTTGAGCGTGGCGGCGAAAGCTGGTGCGGCCAGCAGGCCGTCCAGTGCGAGCAAAGCGCCAATAAACGAACGGATCATCTCGGTCTCTCCCGGGCGCATCATGGCGAACGCAGCAAATCTTGCAAGCGCATCGCCTAGCCTGGGTCGAACCAAATGCCAATGAAAATGTGCCAAATAGGTTAGTCAAGCGCCTTGACGATGTCCTCGACCATCTTCTTGGCATCGGCCAGCAGCATCATGGTCTGGTCCATGTAGAACACGTCGTTGTCGACGCCGGCGTAGCCCACGCCGCCCATGCTGCGCTTGATGAAGAAGACCTGCTTGGCCTTCTCGACGTCGAACACCGGCATTCCGTAGATGGGCGATGACTTGTCGGTCTTGGCCGCCGGGTTCACGACGTCGTTCGCGCCGATGATGAAGGCGACGTCGGCCTGCGCGAACTCGCTGTTGATGTCCTCGAGCTCGAAGACCTCGTCATAGGGCACCTGCGCCTCGGCCAGCAGCACGTTCATGTGCCCCGGCATCCGCCCCGCGACCGGGTGGATGGCGTATTTCACGTCCACGCCGTGCGCTTTGAGCTTGTCCGCCATCTCGCGCAGCGCGTGCTGCGCCTGGGCGACCGCCATGCCGTAGCCGGGGATGATGATGACCTTCTCGGCCTGCTCGAGGATGAAGGCGGCATCCTCGGCGCTGCCCTGCTTGTAGGGGCGCTGCTCCTTCGCCTCGCCGCCCGCGATGGCCTCGGCCCCGAAGCCGCCTGCGATCACGCTGAGGAAGCTGCGGTTCATCGCGCGGCACATGATGTAGCTGAGGATCGCGCCCGAGCTGCCGACCAGCGCGCCGGTCACGATCATCGCGGTGTTGTGCAGCGTGAAGCCCATCGCCGCCGCCGCCCAGCCCGAGTAGCTGTTGAGCATCGAGACCACCACCGGCATGTCCGCCCCGCCGATCGGGATGATGAGCAGGAAACCGACCGCGAAGGCCAGCACGAGCAGCGTCCAGAACATCCACGCCGGGGCGGGGTCGACAAAGGCGAAGGCGGCGGTGAGGCCGAGGATGCCGAGCAGTATCGTAAGGTTGAGCAGGTGTCGCACAGGCAGAATGATCGGCTTGCCGCTCATGGTGCCGGCGAGCTTGAGGAAGGCGATCACCGAGCCGCTGAAGGTGATCGCGCCGATGGCGACGCCCAATGCCATCTCGATCCGGCTCTGCGGCAGGATGCGCAGGATCGTTGGCTCGGCGATGGGCGTGATCCGCTCGACGATCCCGAACGCCGCCGGATCGAGAAACGCCGCCGCCCCCACCAGCACCGCGGCGAGACCGACGAGGCTATGAAACGCCGCTACCAGCTGCGGCATCGCGGTCATCGCGATGCGCCGCGCGGTGGTGAGGCCGATGACCGCGCCAATGGCGATCGCGGCGAGGATTTCTCCTGCACTAGCCCAATCGGGATAGGACATGTAACCGCAAGGACCCGGGCCATCGAACATGAAGGTCGAACCGTCGGTATTGCTATTCCGAATTTGGGCACACTTCGCCGCATCTGGGAAAATCCAAGGGAAGTGCGTGACCAGCGTCGTCATCACCGCGATGGCCATGCCGATCATGCCGTAGCGGTTGCCCGCGCGACTGGTGGCGGGGCTCGAAAGCCCGCGCAGCGCGAGGATGAACAGCACTCCGCTGGCGAGATAGGCCAACGCCACCCACGGGTTCACCGCGTGGGCGGTCTCGGCCACGACGGGCAGCGTTTCGGGCGTGACGAGCGGAGCAGGCACCATAATCACCCCTCCCCTTCAGGGGAGGGGAAGGGGGTGGGGGATGTAGCAGGCCGCGCGGTTCGCACAGGCCCCACCCCAACCCCTCCCCTGAAGGGGAGGGGTTTTTCGGTTGTGTGCATCCCCACCCTTAGCGCTCCTTCTTCTGATACATTTTCAGCATCCGCGCCGTCACCGCGAAGCCGCCGAAGATGTTGACGCTGGCGAGCACGATCGCCGCCAGCCCCAGCCACTTCGCCCCCGGCACCCCGGCCGCCGCCGCCGCGATCAGCGCGCCGACGATGATCACGCTCGAGATCGCATTGGTCACCGCCATCAGCGGCGTGTGCAGCGCGGGCGTGACCGACCAGACGACGTAATAGCCCACGAAACAGGCCAGCACGAAGATCGACAGGATGGAGATGAAGTCCATTAGCAATCCTCGAAGGTGAAATTGAAGCGATACCGCTTCAGTCTGAGCGACGGGATAGCCCGAACGCCACTTCTGCAGCTCTTGTCGAACTCTGCCGCCACCAGAATTCCTCGAACTGGGGTGTTCGGCTCCTCTTCGATCAAGTCGCCCATGTAGCCGGTTATCTGGCCAATCGACTCGCGGCGCGCCAACCCAGCCTTAAGTTCGATAACGACCAACGCACCGGCCTCGTCCCGAGCGAGTATGTCCATAAAACCCGATTCGACACTTCGCTCCAAGCCCTCGTCGATGATCTGCAATCCGGGCTCGAGCTGGACAATCTCTCGCCGCAATTCCGACTGGAGATGCCTCTCCAACTCGAATTGCTTACCCTCATGCTTCTCTTTGATCGCCTGGCCGGCGATTTCGAGAGCAGCTTCGGAAGCGAACTCCGTCTCGTTCTCCCGGAACCTGGCATAGCAGCGCAACGAACTCTTGTAGGCCGCGAGGTTAGTATAAAGATTGTTTCCGGCGGTAATTTTGGACGGGTTAGGCTTGCCTGACTTTGCGTCCTGAGAAGAGTAGTTCAGCTCGGCCGCAACTTGTTCGGCCTCGCCCGCATCGACGATCGCGTCGAGGTTCCCATAGGCTTCCTCAACTCTCTTGGCTTGCGAGAAATGCGTCGCCGCCGAATTCGGCGTATAGTTGGCTGCCAGCCACGCCTTGAATGCGGCTGATTTCACCCCTTCAGTCTCTCGCTCACCACCGCGCCGCCCCTGGTTAGCCGCACGGCATCGCCGATTTCCTCGTCGAGCACCGGACGCCCAGCCTCCTTGTCCCAGAAGGCAGAGAGGAAGTTGAAGAGGTTGCGCGAATAAAGCGCGCTGGCGTCCGCCGCCAGATGCGTCGCGGTGTTGGAAAAGCCGATGATTTTTACGCCGTGCTTCTCGCTGACCTGGTCGGCGACCGAGCCCTCGACATTGCCGCCCTGTGACACCGCGAGATCGAAAATCACGCTGCCCGGCTTCATGCTGGCGATCTGCGCGTCCGAAACCAGTCGCGGTGCCGCGCGTCCCGGAATGAGAGCGGTGGTGATCACGATGTCCTGTTTCGAGATATGCGAACTCACCAGCTCGGCCTGCGCCTGCTGGTATTCCTCGCTCATTTCGGTGGCATAGCCGCCCGCACCCTCGCCTTCGATCCCCGCGACGCTCTCGACGAAAACCGGCTTGGCGCCTAGCGACTGGATCTGCTCCCTGGTTGCGCTGCGCACGTCGGTCGCGGAGACCTGCGCGCCGAGCCTTCGCGCGGTGGCGATCGCCTGAAGTCCCGCGACGCCGACGCCCATCACGAAGACCTTGGCCGCCTGGACGGTGCCCGCGGCGGTCATCATCATCGGGAAAGCGCGGCCATAGGCGTCCGCCGCTGCGATCACCGCCTTGTAGCCCGCGAGGTTCGCCTGGCTGGACAGCACGTCCATGCTCTGCGCGCGGGTGATGCGCGGCATGAATTCCATTGCGAGCGCTTCGTAACCGCCTTGCGCGTAGCTTTCGACCCGGCTGCGTTCGCGGAACGGATCGAACATCGCCGCGACCCAGGCACCGGGCTTCGCGCCCTTGAGCAGCGCCAGGTCGGGAGCGACCACGCCAAGCACGATGTCGGCATCCTTGGCGACCGCGGCGGCACCGCCCACTTCGGCCCCCGCCTCGCGATAGGCCTCGTCCGGGATCGAGGCACGCACGCCCGCGCCCGCCTCGACCGCCACGCTGGCGCCGAGAGCGGCGAACTTCTTCGCCGTTTCAGGCGTCGCCGCGACCCGGCTCTCGCCATCCGCTCGTTCTGTGAGGACGGCGATTTTCAAAGGATCAGGCGATCAGCCAGATCACGAAGGCGGTGATCAGGGCGATCACCGGGACCGAGTACTTCAGAAGCGCCAGGAAAGACGCGTAGGTGCGGTTCGCCGCGTTCATGTCGTTGGCCGAGCCCATGCCGGTCATCCCCTTGAAAAATTCGCGCCGTTATCGGCTGTAGGGGATGCTCTATCGCGGCCATCCGTCATTCTCAAGCCCGCGTGCGGGAATGGGCCAAATCCCGATCCGGGACAGGTTTAACCGCCTCTTCATCCTCGGCTGCTATTCCCTCCCCAGACACGGTTGCGGCCCCGGCTGCGAGAGACGGACCACAGGCACAAGTTCGATGGCGAGTACCGATTCCCGTTTACTGCTTCTGATCGACGACGAGCCGGCGCAGAGTCGGCTCATTGCCGCGCTGGCCGCGCGTGAAGGCTACCGCGCCATCGTCGCCGCCACTGCGGAGGAGGGGCTCGAGCGCCTTGCCGGCGAGGAGGGCGAGCAGGTTGCCGTGATCCTCGTGGACCAGTGGGTGCCGGGCGAGGACGCCTGCGAGTTCATTCGCCAGCTCAAGGCTGCGAAACCGGATGTGCCCGTGCTGCTGCTCACGGCCAGCACCTCGCCGCTGCTCGCGGTCGAGGCGATGCGCGCGGGCGCCACCGACTATCTCATCAAGCCGATCGCGCCCGAGCGACTGCAACAGGCGCTGCACGCGGCAGGCCTGCGCGAACAGCCGCGGGCAGAGCTCCAGCCGCTCGCCGAAAAGCTCAGCTCCCCGCTCGATTTCGACGCCATGATCGGCACCGCGCCGCCGTTCCGCACCGCGCTCGCCAAGGCGGCGACGGCCGCGCGCGGGCACGGCCACGTGCTGGTCGAAGGCGAGAGCGGCACCGGCAAGGATATGCTCGTTCGGGCGATGCACGCCGCCTCGGCGCGCTCCAAAGCACCGACGCGGGCCATCAATGTCGGCGCGATGCCCGCCAGCACCCTCGAATCGCTACTGTTCGGCCATGAACGCGGGGCCTTTCCGGGCGCCTTCGACCGCCAGGTCGGGCTGCTCCAGCTGTGCGACGGCGGAACGCTGATCCTCGACGAAATCGACCGGCTCGAACCCGCAATCCAGCTTCGCCTCGCCGAAGTGCTGTCCCGCCGGGTGGTTCGTCCTACCGGGGCGAGCCACGGCTTCCGGATCGACGTGCGCATCCTTGCTGCGAGCGACCGCCCGCTCGACGAGCTTAGGCTCTCGAGCGAGTTCGACGCTGGCCTTGCCGCCCTGCTCGGCGCGACCCGCATCGTCCTGCCGCCGCTCCGCGACCGTGCGGGGGACATCCCCGCCCTCACTCGCTATTTCCTGAACAAGATCGGCGCGCAGCCGGGCCTTCGGCAGCATTCGATTGCCGACAGCGCCTTGTCGCTGCTCGAAGCCTACGACTGGCCGGGCAACGTTCGCCAGCTCCAGGCGGTGCTGTTCCGCGCGGCGGTGTTCTGTGACGGCGAATCGCTGTCTGCCGATTGCTTCCCTCAATTGTCCGAGATGCTTGGGGGGCAGGAGAACCGCACCGACAAGCGCCAGCGCGGCCTCGGCGTGATGCTTTATACCGATGACGGGAACCTTCGCGCGCTCGAGGATATCGAGGCCGACATCATCCGCCTCGCCATCGGCCATTATCGGGGCCGCATGACCGAGGTCGCCCGCCGCCTCGGCATCGGGCGCTCGACCCTCTATCGCAAGCTGGGCGAACTGGGAATCGACAGCGCCGCGTAAAGCGCGCATTTCGGCGCGACCATGTTCGCGCTGTTCACCGGCTTCATCGACCAACCCTGGCTCGCCGCCGCGCCTGCGCTGGGTTTTCTCGGGCTGTGGATGCTCACCCGCCTGCGCAGCGCGCTGACTGCCGCGGTGCTGTGGGGGCTGTACGGCGCTTGGGAATATGCGATCTGGGCGGGCCACGCCTGCTCGGGAGATTGCAACATCCGCGTCGACCTGCTGCTGATCGTGCCGGGGCTGCTGGTCGCGACCGCCATTGCGTTGATCATGGCGGTGCGCTGGGGAAGGCGAGGCTGACCCCCACGCCATCGACGGCGACAAGCGCGGGTGCTAGCGCGGGCCGAACACGCAATCCGGGAATGAGACAGGTGAACTGAGGCGACCGCCGCGGCGGACAAGCGAAGTCGCGGCGCCACAAATGCCGCTGTCGTCACCTGAATTGCGAGTGAAATCATGTCGAAATTGGATGGAATGTTGTGCGTCGTCACCGGCGGCGCGCGGGGGATCGGCAAGGCCGTGTGCGCGGCCTTCGTCGCAGAAGGCGCGCGCGTGGTGCTAACGGACAGCGATGCGGACACCGGCCCCGCCGCCGCGGCGGAGCTGGGCTGCGAATGGCACTGGCTCGACGTCGCGAGCGAGGCCGACTGGGAGGCATTCGTCGCCACGTTCCCGGCGATCGACGTGCTGGTCAACAACGCCGGGATCACCGGGTTCGAGGATTCGCCCGGCCCGCACGATCCCGAACACGCCAGCCTTGCCGAATGGCACCGTGTCCACGCCGTCAACACCGATGGCTGCTTCCTCGGCTGCCGCTATGCCCTGCGCGCGATGAAGGCGAAGGGGACGGGCTCGATCATCAACATGTCCTCGCGCTCGGGCCTCGTCGGCATTCCCGGCGCGGCGGCCTATGCGGCGAGCAAGGCGGCGATCCGCAACCATACCAAGTCGGTCGCGCTCTACGCCGCGCAGCAGGGCTGGCGCATCCGCTGCAATTCGGTGCATCCCGCCGCGGTGCTGACGCCCATGTGGGAGGCGCTGCTGGGCGATGGCCCCGACCTCGAGGACCGCAAGGCGGCGATGGTCAAGAACACGCCCTTGAAGCGCTTCGGCACGGTCGAGGAGGTCGCCGCGCTGTGCGTCTATCTCGCCGCGCCGGACAGCGCCTACATGACCGGGTCGGAGCTTACGCTCGACGGTGGGCTGCTGGCGGGCAGCGCCTTCTCACCCGGCGACTAGTGGGGCAGCTCGGAGAAGTCGGTGAGCGCCGCATCGCGCAGGCCGCGCCAGACGTTGCGCACCTGCACGGTCTCCGCAACGTCATGAACCCGCAGGAGCTGGACGCCCGCATCCATCCCCGCCTGCGCCAGCGCGAGGCTGCCGCCAAGCCGCCGGTCGGCGGGCGCCTCGTTGCTGAGCGCGCCCACCATCCGCTTGCGGCTCGCTCCCAGCATCAGCGGGTGGCCGAGCGCGTGGAACAGCGGCAGCGCGTTCATGAGCGCGAGATTGTCGGCAAGCGACTTGCCGAAGCCGATGCCGGGATCGAGCAGGATGGCCTCGCGCGCGATGCCAGCTTCCAGCGCCGCGTCGCGCCGCGCGCGCAGGGCGTCGAACACGTCGAAGACCACGCTGGCGTAATCGCCGCCCGCGTGCGGGTCTTCACCGGAAGCGCCCGGGGCGTGCATCAGGATCACCGGGCAGCCGCGCGCCGCAACCACCTCGGCGCTGCGGGGGTCGAAGGCGAGGCCGGAGATGTCGTTGACGAGATGCGCCCCGGCATCGAGCGCCGCCTCCATCACCGCCGATTTGCGCGTGTCCACGCCGATGGCCGCCCCCATCGCCGCGCAGCCTTCGATGGCGGGAACGACGCGGGCGATCTCGTCGCCCTCCCACACCGGCTTCGCGCCCGGGCGGGTGCTTTCGCCGCCGATGTCGAGGATTGCTGCGCCTGCCTCGAGCATCGCGGCGGCGTGCTCGCGGCCTGCTTCCGGGCTGTCGAACCTCCCGCCATCGGACATGCTGTCAGGGGTCATGTTGAGGATGCCGACCACCTGCGGCTGGTCGAGCCTGACGGTGCGCGCGCCAAGCTGGAGCGGCGGATGCGCCATGCGCAGGTTGGCCCATTGCGCTTCGGCCTCCGCGCCGACGCTTTCCGGCAGCTCGCCCAGCACCTGCGCGATGGTATCGGGCGCGGTGAGCCAGCGCTCCACCACCGCCCCGTTCCGGCGCAGGATCACCGCGAAACGACTGGCATAGACCATGCCGCCCGCGAGGCGGACCGCATCGCCATGTTCGTGCTGCGGGCCGAGCGCGAAGCCGATGGGGCGGATATAGACGCTGTCGCTCATGCCACGCGCAATCGCCAAGCGCGGCGGGCGCGACAAGTCATTTCTGCGCAGGCGCCGCCGGGGTCAGCACCATGGTCCCCTTCTCGACCCTCCACCCGTCGAGGCGCGAAAGAAGGTTCATGCCGATGATATTGGTCTCGCCGAGGCCCGGCGCGATCACCACGTCGATCCCCTCGGCAGAGATGTTGCCGAAGCGGATCTCGCTGGCGGCAGCCATCTTCGCGTTGACCGTGCCGTTCGCGGTGCGTATCTGCACCGGAATACCGCCGATGCGCGGGGCGATCCCGGCCGCCTCCGCCACGGCGGGCGACACCGCACTCAACGTCGCGCCGGTGTCGATGAGGAAATTCGCCTTGTGGCCGTTGATCGTGGCCCGGACCCAGTAATGCCCGTCGGGCGCCAAGGGCACACGGGTCTCCCCGCCGGCAACTACCTGCTCCGGCAGGCCGAGCTGCGGCACCGCGACGTCGAGCCGCGGGTCGAAGCGCGAGAGCTGGAGCACCACCGTCACCAGTATCGCGCCCAGTGCCAGCGAACTCAGCAGGTTGAGGGCGCGCCCGAAGGCGATGCGCCGCCGCACCAGTGCCGCGCCCAGCCAGCCCGCCACCATGGCCGCGATGGCCGCTATAAGAAGCTCTGAACGCGGGATCGAGCGGATGACGGAAGCGACGGCATCGAAGGAAGCGGCTAGGTCCATTGGATCTATATAATGCGCGCGACTGCGATTGCGATGAACCCTCGCGCGATCCCTACGGCGCGTTGCGCGGCTCGGTCGCCTCGGCGAGGATCACGGAGAAACGCTCCGCCGCGTCGGTCCAGCGGCGGCGGACCGTCCAGCCCGCGGCATGGAGCAGGAGGTTCGCGCTGCGGCGGGTGAACTTGTGGCTGTTCTCCGTGTGGATGGTCTCCCCCTCGGCCATTTCGAACCGTTCGCCCGAGACGCTGAATTGGATGGCGCGCGTCGCCTCGAGATGCATTTCGATTCGCGCGAAATCGTCGTTCCACCGCGCCACGTGGCGCAGCGCATCGACCGGAATGGTGCCATCCAGCTCGCGGTTGATCCGCTCGGCAAGGTTGCGGTTGAAGGCGGCGGTGACGCCTTTCGCATCGTCATAGGCCGCGACCAGCACCGCCGGGTCCTTCACGAGGTCCATGCCGATCAGCAGCATCGGCTGGACCCCGTGATCGGCCTGGAGCGTGCCGCGCATCGAGCGCAGCAGATCCACCGCGGTGCGCGGCACCATGTTGCCGATAGTGGAACCGGGGAAGAAGCCGAGCTTCGCCTGCCCCGAAACCGCGTCGGGCAGCTCGACGTGGCGCATGAAATCGGCCTCCACCGAATAGACCGGGAGACCGGGGAACTGCCGCGCCAGCGCAGCCGCCGCCTCGCGCAGGAAATCGCCCGCGATGTCCAGCGGGACATAGGCGGCGGGCTGAATCGCGGAGAGCAGCAGCGGGGTCTTGACCGAACTGCCCGAGCCGAACTCCACCACCGCCCGCCCCGGCCCGATCGCCTCCGCGAACTCGGGACCGCGCGCCTCCAGGATCTCGGTTTCGGCGCGGGTGGGGTAATATTCCTCGAGCCGGGTGATGTCCTCGAACAGCTCCGACCCGATATCGTCGTAGAACCAGCGCGCGGGGATCGCCTTCTGGCTCTGCCGCAGGCCGGTGAGCACATCCGCGCGGAAGGCGCGGTCGACACCGCTGTGATCCCGGTCGACCAGGGCGAGGCCCTCGCGCGCGGCCATCACGCGTCCTGCGCCAGCCGCAGCCCGGTGAATTGCCAGCGCTGGTGCGGGTAGAAGAAATTGCGGTAGCTGGCGCGCGAGTGGCCGCGCGGCGTGGCGCAACTCGCCCCGCGCAGCACGACCTGCCCGCTCATGAACTTGCCGTTGTATTCGCCCACCGCGCCCTCGGCGACGCGGAAGCGCGGATAGGGAAGATAGGCGCTGCGGGTGAATTGCCAGCCATCGCCGAACAGGCCGTCGCTCCCGGTGGGGAGCGGTGCGGCAGCACCGTCGAGCTGGTTGCCGCCGGCGGGGTCGTGGGCGGCCACCTCGCCCTGCTGGCCGCGCGCGACGGCTTCCCATTCCGACTCGGTCGGCAGACGCGCGCCCGCCCAACTGGCGAAGGCATCGGCCTCGTAGAACGAAATATGAGTGACGGGCGCCTCGGGATCCCGCGCCTGCCAGCCGGCGTGGGTGAAGTGATCGCCATCACGCCAGTAGAGCGGCGCGGCGATCCCCTCCCGCTGGACCCACGCCCAGCCGTCGCTGAGCCACAGGCGCGGATCGCCATAGCCGCCATCGGCGATGAAAGCGGCCCATTCGCCATTGGTCACCAGCCGCGCGGCAAGCGCGAAGGGTTCGAGCAGAACCCGATGCGCCGGACCCTCGTTATCGAAGGCGAATCCCGGCTCCTGATGGCCGATCCGCGCGATTCCGCCTGGTTGTGAGTGCCATACAAAGCCCCTCCCCTTCAGGGGAGGGGTGGGGGAGGGGGGTGTGGCGGCAGCGGGGTCAGCGACAGGCCCCTCCCCCATCCTCTCCCCTGAAGGGGAGGGGGGCTGCCACATCGCAGGTCCGAGCGGATTGCACCACAGTGCGTGCTTAATGTCGGTCAGCAGCAATTCCTGGTGCTGCTGTTCATGCGCCATGCCCAGATCGATGAGGTCGGCGTGCGCGGGATCGTCGAGGAGAGGCTCCATCGCCGCCGTGACATGGGCGCGATAGGCCAGCACCTCGGCCAGCGTGGGGCGTGAGAGCAGCCCCCGGGCGTCGCGCGCGATGCGGGCGCCCTCGGCCTCGTAATAGCTGTTGTGGAGGAACGGCCAGCGTTCGTCGAACAGCCGATACCCGGGCAGCTGCTCGCGCAGCAGGAAGGTTTCCCAGAACCACGTCGTATGCGCCAGGTGCCACTTGGCGGGCGAGGCGTCTTCCATCGACTGGAGCGTGGCATCGGCGTCGGAGAGCGGAGCGGCAAGCGCCTCCGTCAGCGCGCGCACCGCTTGGAAGCGCGCGGCGCGGTTGCCTGCGAGGGGCATGGGACTCGGTCGGCTTCGGGTCATGCAAGACCCCCCGGTCAGCGGCTGCCAAGACGCGGCAACCCCGCCACCATGCGGGCAAATGGTGACAAAGGGAAGACCAAATTCGGAACAAACGGCGACCGCGTTGAAGCCGCAGGGAAAATTTTCCCAGTATTGCGAAATGTTTAGCTTGTTCCCATGATCACGCCGCGTCGCGCTGGCGGTCCGCGGCCTCGCGGTTGAGCATCTCCGCGACCAGGAAGGCGAGCTCCAGCGATTGCGCCGCATTGAGTCGCGGATCGCAATGGGTGTGGTAACGGTCGCCAAGCGCCTCGTCGGTGATCGCCACCGCGCCGCCGACGCATTCGGTAACGTCCTGCCCGGTCATCTCGACATGGATGCCGCCCGCGTGGGTGCCCTCGGCGCGGTGGACGTCGAAGAAGCCCCGCACCTCGCGCAGGATGCGGTCGAAGGGCCGCGTCTTGAAGCCGCTGTCCGACTTGACGACATTACCGTGCATCGGGTCGCAGCTCCACACCACCGGGTGCCCTTCGCGCTTGGCCGCGCGCAGCAGGCGGGGAAAGCCTTCCTCGACCTTGTCGTGCCCGAAGCGCGCGATCAGCGTGATCCGCCCCGGTGTGCGGGCAGGGTTGAGCGTGTCGAGCAGGCGCAGCAGGTCGTCGGGCTCCAGGCTCGGCCCGCATTTCATGCCGAGCGGATTGCCGATGCCGCGCGCGAATTCGATATGCGCGCTGCCTGGGAACCGGGTCCGGTCGCCGATCCAGACCATGTGCGCGCTGGTGTCGTACCAGTCGCCGGTCAGGCTGTCGCGCCGGGTAAGCGCCTGCTCGTAGGGCAGCAGCAGTGCCTCGTGGCTGGTGTAGAAGCTGGTGCCGCGAAGTTGCGGCAGCGTCTCGGGATTGACCCCGCAGGCCTCCATGAAATCGAGCGCCTCCCCGATCCGGTCGGCGACGTCGGAGAACTTCTCCGCCCAGGCGCTGCGACCCATGAAATCGAGCGTCCAGCGATGAACCTCGCGCAGATTGGCATAGCCGCCATTGGCGAAGGCCCGCAGCAGGTTGAGCGTGGCGGCGGCCTGCGAATAGGCACGCACCATCCGCTCAGGGTCGTTGCGGCGGGAGACGGGGTCGAATTCGATGCCGTTGATGTTATCGCCGAGGTAGCTCGGGAGGGTGACATCGCCATGCGTCTCGGTCGGCGCGCTGCGCGGCTTGGCAAACTGGCCAGCCATGCGCCCCACCTTCACCACCGGCCGCTTGCTGGCGAAGGTCATCACCACCGCCATCTGCAACAGCACGCGGAAGGTGTCGCGGATGTTGTTGGGGTGGAACTCGGCAAAGCTCTCGGCGCAATCGCCACCCTGGAGCAGGAAGGCCTTGCCCTCTGCCACTTCGGCCAGATCGGCCATCAGCGCGCGCGCCTCGCCCGCGAAGACGAGCGGCGGATAGGCGGCGAGCGTGCCCGTCGCGCGGTCGAGCGCGGCGGCGTCTTCGTAGACGGGAAGATGGCGCGCCTCGAAATTGCGCCAGCTATCTGGGTTCCACGCCTGGGTCATCGTACTCGCCTGGTAAACATCGCCGCTTCAAGAGCGGACGCAGGAATATGGCGCAAGCAGGCAGTGCTTGGCCAGCGTAAAGGCGGGTTTGCCTGTTTTCGGCCGGACTCAGCGCGCCGGCTTGCCGCTTGCCGGCACGGCGGGAGCCAGGGTCTGCCCTTCCGGGATGACCGCCAGCTGCCAAGGCTTCACCCCGCCGAAATACTTGGCTGCCAGCGCCTGCATCGCCTGCGGCGTGGTGCGCGAGTAATCGCCGAGCAGCGTGCGGAGATAGGCGACGATGCGCGGATCGATCGTCGCGCCCTCGAGCTGGTAGAGCCAGAACTGGTTCCCGGTCGAAACGCGGCTGATGTATTGCCGTAGCGGCTCGGTCACCCGCCCCAGCTCATCCGCGCTGGCAGGCTTTGCCGCGAGCTCCGCCGCGATCCGCTGCGCTTCGGCAAAGAAGATCGGCACGTCCTTGGGCTGCACCTGCGCGAGCGCGGTGATGCGACCGCCGCTGGCAAGATCGGTCGGCCAGTCGGCGCGGACCACCGGGGCATAGCTAGCGCCCGCCTTCTCGCGCATGGCGTCGAGCAGCCGGTTGTTAAAGAGCTGGACGAGGATCTGGAGCTGGCGCGATTCGCGCAGACCCGATACTCCGCCGCCGCTCGGCCATTCGACCACGGCGGCGGCCTGGCTGGCCTCGCCGCGGTGGGTCAGCACCTTCGTCTCGCCCGGCGTGCCGTGGCCGGGCACGCGCGCCGCAACCTCCGGTGACATGGGCTTGCGCGGCGGAAGCGCACCGAAGGTCCGCGCGAGCGCCTGGACGGTGGCGGTGCGGTCAAAATCGCCGAAAACCAGCACTTCGACCGGGCCCTGCTTCAGCAGCGGCTCCCACATGTGCCGGAACGCCTCGGGCGTCGCGGCGTCGAGCTGCGCCCGCGTTGGTGCGGCATAGCGCGGATCGCCGCCGCGCTGGAGCGTGTCGAGATCATGGGCGAGCACGCCGCCCGGACTCGTCGCGTAACTTTCGAAGGCGAGATTGGCGGCGGCCTTCGCGCGGATCAGCGGGTTGGCGTCCCAGCGCGGCATCCCCAGCTTGGCGGCGAAGAGGTAGAGCTGGTCGGCGAGGTCCTCCTTGCGTGTCTGCGCCGCGAAGGTGAACGCGCTGTCCTCGATCTCGAACTGGAAGCCCATCTTGCGCCCGGTGGTGATGCGGTCGAGCTCCTCCTGGCCGAGCTTGCCGACTCCCGATCCGACCAGCGCCATCTCGCCCAGCTCCACGAGTGCCGCGTCACCGTCGCCGATCGCGCGGTAACCGCCGCCGAAGCGGACCTTGACCGTAACCCGGCCCGGCTCCGCGTCATTCGCCCAGACCAGCGCCTTGACCCCGTTCGCAAAGTCGATCCGACTAATGTCCAGAACGCCGATGGGCGCGTCCTGCACGATGGTGCCGGGCTTTCCGACCGGTGGGAGGTCGGCAAAGGAAATCGGCTTGGTCGAGAGACGTGCGGTTCCGTCCGGCGTCGCGGGGGCGAGCAGCGCGGCGCGCAGCTCCGCCTCGCTCGCCTCGCCCTGGATTGGGGTGACATAGGTGCCGCGCACCACGGTACCGGCGAAGATGCGACGCGTGCTCTCCAGGATCTGCTCGGGCGTGATCGAATCCTTCATGCCGTTGAAGACCATCAGCACGGTTTCGGGCGCGGCCACCGCCTCGCGGATGTCGACAGCGCCGGTGATGTCGTCGGCGAGCCGCGATCCGGCCATGACCCCGCGCTCCGCCACGGCGCTCTCGAAGACCTGCTGCTGCTCGGCGATCTCGCGATCGAGTTCCTCGCGGCTCGGCGGCCGGTCGAGCGCATCGGCGATGACGCCGCGCACGTCGCCAAGCGCCGCGCGCCAGTCCGATGTGAGCGGAGCGAAGGTGACGAAGGTCGCATCGGCCGACCGGCTGACCTTGTCGCGCTGGACCTGGGCGTAGAGATAGCTGCCACCGGCGCGCGCGCGCGCCTCCAGCCGACGGTTGATCATTGCCTGCGCCAGCGAATCGCGAAGCACGCCCTGGTTGTAGGCGATGGTGTCGTTGACCTGGCGCCACGGGCGCAAAACCGCCCAGGTGAGGCTGCGCGGGAGGTCCGGCTCGACCATGACCGCGACCTCGCCCACCGGGTTGGCCGGATCGACGCCTTCCGGGGCCACCGGATCGCCGAACGGGGGCGCGGCCTCCACCGGCCCCTTGCCCTGCCAGTCGCCGAACCACTTCTCTACCTGCGCGGCGAGCAGCATCGGGTCCATATCGCCGACGACCGAGATCACCGCGTTTTCGGGCCGGTACCAGCGCTGGTAGAAGGCCTTGACGCTGCGCCCGCGGGCCGCGCGCAGGCTGTCCTCTGTGCCGATGGGGGTGCGCGTTGCCAGCAATTGCCCGGCGAACAATGTCTCGCGCGTCGTGTCGGCAGTGCGTTCGCCCGGTCCGCCGCCTTCGCGTTTCTCGGCGAGAACGATCGGAACCTCTGCCTTGACGTTGCGGGTGCTGAGCACCGGCGCGCGCACCATGCCGGAGAGGAGTTTCATGCTCTCGTCGAGCCTGGCTGCGTCGATGCCGGGGATGTCGAGTTTGTAGGTCGTGCCCGTCGGGCTGGTCTCGGCATTGGTGTCGCTGCCGAAGGTCGCGCCAAGGCGCTGCCATGCCGGGATGGCCTGCGCACGGCCTAGATATTTGCTCTGGCGGAAAAGCAGGTGCTCGAGGAGGTGGGCATAGCCGCGTTCGCTGTCGCGCTCGTGCAGCGATCCGGCGTCGATCCGCACCCGGATCGAGACCTGGCCCGGCGGCACGCCGTTGCGCCGCACCGCATAGCGCAGGCCGTTGGGCATTTCCCCGAACAGCCATTCCTTGTCCTGCGGCACGTCGCTGCCACGATAGATCCAGGGCGTGTCCGCGCCGGTCTGGAGATAGCGCGGGGCGGCGGGCTCTGCCCCCGGCTTGGCGGCGATAGTCCGGGCCGCGGCCGGCGGCGCGAGGACCGGCTGGAGTGCGACGAGCGCGGCGAGGAGGAAAAGCGCGAGGCGCCGAACGGCGCGCGGGGGCAAGGACATACGCTCATCTATAGGGTGCGCAGGCGTGAAGCGCGAGTGAATAGCGGCAAAAACTTCCTTGGCTCCGGCGGTTGTGACAGGGGCTCGCGCGCCCTACATCGACCCCATGCTGATCGAGACCGAAACCACGCCCAACCCCGCCAGCCTCAAGTTCCTGCCCGGCCGGGCGGTCATGGGGTCGGGCGGCACCCGCGAATTTTCGACGCCGGAGGCGGCGGAGGCGAGCCCACTGGCGCAGGCGCTTTTCGACACCGGCGAGGTGGCGGGCGTATTCTTCGGCGCCGATTTCCTCACCGTGACCGCCGCGCCGGGTGTCGCCTGGGGCGATCTGAAGCCTGCCGTGCTCTCGATCCTACTGGACCATTTCGTCTCGCAGGCGCCGCTGTTCGCCCCCGGCACCGCCGCAGGGATCAGCGTCCCCCACGAAGGGTCGGAGATGCTGTTCGAGGACCGGGAGGAGGACGCCGATATCGTCGCGCAGATCAACGAGCTGATCGAAACGCGCGTCCGCCCGGCGGTCGCCGGCGACGGTGGCGACATCCGTTATCGTGGCTTCAAGGACGGCGTGGTCTATCTTCAGATGCAGGGCGCCTGCTCGGGCTGCCCCTCCTCCGCCGCCACGCTCAAGCACGGTATCGAGGGGCTGCTGAAACATTATGTGCCAGAGGTGGTTGAGGTCCGGGCCGCCTGATTTCTTTCGACCGGAGTACCGCATGACCAAGCAGTTCCACGACCACGTCCTGGGCGATCCCGCGCTCGACCAGCTGTTCCGCGAGGCGCGCAGCTACAACGGCTGGGTCGACAAGGACGTGACTGAGGAACAGATCCGGATCATCTACGACCTCTTGAAGATGGGCCCAACCTCGGCCAACATGCAACCAGCGCGGCTGGTCTGGTGCAAATCGAAAGAGGCAAAGGAAAAGCTCGCCGAATTCGCCTCGGACGCGAACAAGAAAAAGATCCTGACCGCCCCGCTCTGCGTCATCATCGGCTACGACATCGATTTCCACGAAGAGTTGCCCTGGCTGTTCCCGCACACCGACGCCAGGAGCTGGTTCGAAGGCGACGTCGAGGGGCGGATCAAGGGCGCCGCGCGCAATTCGGCGCTGCAGGGCGCCTATCTGATGCTGGCCGCTCGCGCGATCGGGCTCGATTGCGGGCCCATGTCGGGGATCGCTCTCGACAAAGTGACCGAGGCCTTCTTTGCCGACAAGCCGATGTACCGGGCCGACTGGATCTGCTCGATCGGCTACGGCGACGCCAGCACGATCTTCGACCGCAGCCCGCGACCCGAATTCGACAAGTTCAACCGCATCGACTGATCGCGCGCTTGAAGCGGCGGCGGTGCTGGGGCATCGGCGCGCATGATGCGGATACTGGCGATCGAATGTGCGACGGAGGCGTGCTCGCTCGCGCTGTTCGAGGACGGCGCGCTGCTGGACCGGCGGCACGAGGTGCTGGGCCGGGGCCATGCCGAGCATCTGATCCCGCTCGTCGCGTCCCTGCCCGATCGGGGACGGGCGCAGGAGATTCGCGTGTCCCTCGGGCCGGGCAGCTTTACCGGCGTCCGGATTGGTCTGGCGGCGGCCCGCGCGCTCGGCCTCGCCTGGGACGCGTGCGTACGCGGCTATCCGACCCTGGCATTGGTGGCCGCTACCGCGCGACGGGCGCATACCGGGCCGGTCAGCGTGTGCATGGCCGGCGGCCACGGCGAATGGTTCGTGCAGGACTTCGCCGCAGACGGCCTGCCCGAGGGCGAGGCACATTCTCTGGCGCCTGAGGCCACGCTCGGACGGTGGAACCACGCTCTCATTGCCGGTAACCGCGCCCGGGCAAAAGCCGCGCTGGAAGGGCGCGACGGGAGCGGGATCGAACTGCTGCCCGATGCGCGCTTCGTCCCTGACTTTCCCGCCTCTCTCCTCACTGACCGACTGGCCCCGATCTATGGTCGCGGCCCCGACGCGCGGTTGCCGACATGATCGGCGAGGACACTCTCGACGCGGTGATGGCGGTGATGGACGCCGGTTTCGATCCGCACTGGCGCGAGGCCTGGACGCGCGAGCAGGTGCGCGACTCGCTGGAAATGCCTTCGACATTCCTGCTGCTGGCCGATCGCACGGCGAAGCCGATCAGGTCGGGAGCGGCGGTCGGCTTCGTCCTCTCCCGCCAGGCACTCGACGAGGAGGAGCTCCTGCTCATCGCCGTTACCCCGGAGGAGCGCGGCCAGGGCATCGGCGGGCGGATCCTCGGCGACTATCTCTTGGCGGCGCGCGCGCGTGGCGTAAGGCGGGTTTTCCTGGAGATGCGCGCGAACAACCCCGTCCGCTCGCTGTATACGCGCCATGGATTCGTACCGATCGGAACCCGTCCGCGTTATTATCGCACCAGCGACGGGCAGGCGCTCGATGCGATCACTTTCGCCAGGCATCTCTGACACTTTGCCGCCAGACGCGACTTTTTGGCCACTGTCCCACTTTGTCGCATTGTTACAAGTAGCGTTGACAAGGCCTTGTCACTTGGCAAGGGGACAACCGATTCGAGCGTAATAGTATCAAGGAAGGTTGGTTTGATGGACAGCAGCGAATTCGATCGCACCGAGACGCTTATCACCTTGACGTCGGATATCGTGGCGGCTCACGTCAGCAACAATTCGGTGTCGGCGGACGAGGTGGCAAGCCTTATCGGCAGCGTTTATTCGGCGCTTGCTGGACTCGGCGAAACCGCTGCACCGGCCGAAGCAGCGCCGGAACCCGCAGTTTCGGTGCGTTCTTCGGTAAAGAAGGATCACCTCGTCTGTCTCGACTGCGGCAAGAAGATGAAGATGCTGCGCCGCCACCTTTCTTCCGAACACGGCATGACCCCGCAGGACTATCGGGAGCGCTGGGGACTGTCGGCCGACTATCCGATGGTCGCGCCCGACTATGCCGAGACTCGCCGCGATCTGGCGGTGAAGATCGGCCTCGGTCGCAAGCCTGGCCAGAAGCGCGGTCGTCGCAAGAAGAACGACTGACAGGTCACCACCGCTTGAGAAGCGCGCCCCGCCTGCCTAAGGTCCGGGGCGCGTTTTCGTTTGGGAGCAAGTCTTGAAGCAGCGGATCGACCTCGAACAGCTTTGTGCCGACAAGGGCCTGCGGATCACCGAGCAGCGCCGCACGATCGCGCAGGTGCTTTCCGACAGCGAGGATCACCCCGATGTCGAGCAACTCCACGCTCGCGCCGTGGCGATCGATCCGGGCATCTCGATCGCGACGGTCTATCGCACCGTCCGCCTGTTCGAGGATGCGGGCATTCTCGACCGGCATGATTTCGGCGACGGACGCGCCCGCTACGAGGCGGCGCCGGAAGCGCATCACGATCACCTGATCGACGTCGAGACCGGCAATGTCGTCGAATTCGTCGATCCCGAACTCGAAGCCTTGCAGAAGCAGATCGCGGAACGGCTCGGCTACCGGCTGGTGGACCACCGGATGGAACTCTACGGTGTCCGCCTCGACCGCGAGGGCTGAAGCCCGCCGCCTCGCCGCGATGCGCGGCCAGACGACCACTCTCAACCTTGCTGAACGGTTCCGCTTCATCGCTCGGGCTGCGGCGCTGGTGCTGGCGCTGCTGGTCTTCGTGCCGCTCCACTACCTCTACCGCATCCTCAGATACGGCTCGCCCTTCCCGATGTGGTTCCTTGGTCTGGCGGGCTGGATCGCGGGCGCGCGGGTGACGCGGATCGGCACGCCGCTGCGCCGCGACGTGGTCTTCATTTCCAACCACGTCAGCTGGATCGACATTCTCGTCCTTGCCGGCGCCAGCGGCACGGCCTTCGTCGCCAAGCAGGAGCTGTCCGAGGTTCCGGTGATCGGCTGGCTGTGCCGCCTCAACCGTACCGTCTTCGTCAAGCGCGAGAACCGGATGGGCGTGGCCGAGCAGATCAACGACCTGCGCGAGGCGCTGGCCGACAACTGGTCGGTCACGGTCTTCCCGGAAGGCACCACCACCGACAATTGCTCGCTGTTGCCCTTCAAGACCAGCATGCTCTCGGTGCTGGAGCCGCCGCCGCCCGGCGTACTCGTCCAGCCCGTCATGCTCGACTACGGCCCGGCGGGAGAGGAGCTTGGCTGGGTGGGCGAGGAGAGCGGGGTCAACAACGCGCGCCGGGTGCTGGGCCGGAAGGGCAGTTTCCCCGTCCGTATCCACTTTCTCGATCCCTTCAGCCCCGAGGAGCATCGCGGTCGCAAGGCGATCGGCGCCAAGGCGCGGGCCGAGATCGAGGCGGCGCTGGTCGAGGCGGTCGGCCCCTTGCGCGATTTCGCGCATACCGTCGCCCCGGTCCGCTACGCCCCGAAAACCGAAGGCGCGGCCTAGAGCCCCGCCTGCACCAGCCAATCGTGGAAGATGCGCACCGGGCGTTCCTCCAGCGCGGTCGGCTTGCACACGAACCAGTAACTGTAGGGGCTCTCGACCTGGATATCGAAGACCTGCGCCAGCCGGTCGTCCTGCGCGCGGCGGACGTGATCGTCGTGCATGATCGCGATGCCGAGCCCCTGCGCCGCCGCCTCCAGCATCAGCTGGCCGGAATCGAAGTGGTCGATCGCGGCGGGCGCGAGATCGGGCATCCCGATCTCCGCCGTCCAGGCGACGAAGCTCTCGGGCAGCTCGTTGTGCACGAGGAAAGTCTGACGCTTCAGTATCTCGCGATCGGGTTCCGCGCCGACCGCGGCCGCGACCGCCCGGTTGCCGATCGCGCGCACCATGTTGTGATCGAGCCGGACCGCGTGAAGGCCCCTGCTCGGCCCGCGCGAGAGGATGATGGCGGCATCGAGCGTGTCGCCCACCCGGTCCTCCAGGTGGGCCCCGGTGTCGATGTCGATATGGAGCAGCGGGTGCGAGCGGCGCAGCTCGGCGAGCTTGGGGAACAATCGCTGGCTGCCGAACAGCGGCAGCACGCCGAGGTGGAGCCGCAGCAGCGAGAAATTCTCGGACTGGTTCTCGACCGCGCGGGCCAGCGCCTCCAGGTGAGGGTTGATCGCCTCGAAGAATGCCTGCCCCTCGTCGGTCAGGCTCATCGACTGGCGTGCGCGGGTGAACAGCCGCTTGCCGACGAACGCCTCGAGGTTGCCGATGCGACGCGACAATGCGCTCGGGCTGAGGCCCAGCTCGTCGGCCGCCGCCCGGGCCGATCCCATGCGCACGGTCCGCACGAAGGCCTCGAGCGCGCGCAGCGGCGGCAGGCGGCGAGCGATCAACCTCGCTACTCCGCTTCGTCCACGGCGGGAGCGTGGAGGCACAGGCGGGTCACATGGGTCTCGTCGCCCTCGATCACCTCGATGATCCAGCCGGAGGGGTGCTCGACCCGCGCGCCGACGGGAGGAACCTGTTCGGCCAGAACATAGGTCAGCCCGCCCAGCGTATCGACCGCTTCCGCCACCTCGCCCAGCCGCGCATCGATCCGCTCGGCGACATCGTCGAGCTCGGCGCGCGCGTCGCATTCCCATACGCCCTCGCCCACCGGCACGATCAGCTCCTCGGGCGCGTCGTCGTGCTCATCCGCGATGTCGCCGACGATTTCCTCGACCAGGTCCTCGATAGTGATCATCCCGTCGGTGCCCGAGAACTCGTCGAGCACGACTGCGAGGTGCACGCGCTGCTGGCGCATGTCGGCCAGCACGTCGAGCGCGCCGCGCGACTGCGGCACGTAGAGCGGCTGGCGCATCAGCGTGGTCCAGTCCGCCGGCGGCGCGGCGCCCGTGGCTATCAGCGGGAAGACGTCCTTGACGTGCATCATGCCGATCACGTGATCGAGCCCGCCGCGATGGACCGGCATACGCGAATGACCGTGCTCGGCGAAGGCGGCGACCATCTCGTCCCAGCTCGCCCCGGCATCGATGGCGATGATGGCGCCGCGGGGGATGGAGACGTCATCGGCGTCGAGCTCGGAGAAGTGGAGCAGGTTGCGCAGCATCTGCCGCTCGGTGGAGGTGAGGTCGCCGCGCTCGCCCGCCTCGCCTTCGCCCTCGCCCGCCTCCTGGTCGGCCTCGTCGAGCGTTTCCTCGAGCTGGGCGCGCAAGGATCGTTCACCCCCGTCGAGGTCGAAGAGCTTGCGGATGGCGGGCCACAGCCCGCCGCTACTGTCCGCGTCTCCCGCGGAAGGATTGTGATCGGGCATGACCCTGCGGGATTCCCTCATGTGCGGTCGCCATATGGGTCGGCGATACCCATTTGCGCAAGCGCCTTGATTTCGAGCGCCTCCATCGCGGCGGCCTGCTCGTCGCTGTCGACATGGTCGTGACCTGCGAGATGGAGCAGGCCGTGGACGATAAGATGGGCGGCATGGGCGTACAGCGTGATGCCCTTTTCCGCCGCCTCTCGCGCGCAGGTCTCGTGCGCGAGCGCGATGTCGCCGAGCAGCTCCGGCCCGCCGTCTGCCGTCATGGCGGCAAGCTCGTCGCGGGTGAGCATCGGGAAGCTGAGGACGTTGGTCGGCTTGTCCTTGGTCCGCCACTCCCGGTTGAGAACCTGGATCTCCTCGTCGACGGTGAACAGCAGGCTCGCGGAAAGGCGCGGGTTGTCGAGCAGCGGCTCGACCGCCTCGGCTGCCTCCATCGCGGCTTCCGCAAGGTCCGCCCAGTCGTAGTCCTTGGGCCAGCCGTCGATCTCGATATCGAGGTTCATCAAAGCCTCGCCCCGGCGCCAAAGTCTACACGAAGTCGACACCAAAACGACCTGTCGCGCGGCGGTGTGGATGCGCGGGGCAGGGTGACACGTGTCACCCATGTGTCACCCTTGGACGAGCTGAACCAAT
>JAJYQP010000002.1 GCA_021794525.1 Pseudomonadota bacterium
GCCTCCTCCCCAGCGGCCGGCTCGATCGTGTCGACGGGTGTCCGGCGGCGCGGCGCGGCGGCGAGGGGCGCATTTTCGCGCGCGATCACCTTCTTGATCGATTCGAGGATTTCCTCGACCGACGGTTCGCCCGGCTGCTGCATTGTCATCGCCCCAATATCAACGCGCGAATCGCGCTGGTCAGGGCTAATACCCCGGACCGGCTCCGTTTTCATCCGTTTGTGGCAAATCTGCGGGCGGATAGCTCGCGTCGGGCGCGGGAACGGTGCGGGTGCTGGTGGTGGTGACAACGGGCGCAGGATCGCTTTCCCAGTCGAACCACTTGCCTTTGACCCGGTTGTAGTTGCTCATCGGATCGTAAAGCAGCCCTTCATCGACCAGCCCCAGATCGCGCGCTTCCGCCCGGCCTATCGCGGCGAGCAGCTGGAACCCTGCGACATAGGCATTGCGCCGCGCGGTCACGAGCTGGACGCGGGCGTTGAGCAGCTCCTGCTCCGCGTTGAGAGCGTCCAGAATGGTGCGGTTGCCGATCGAGTTCTCCGCCCGTACGCCTTCGAGGCTCAGCGCCGCGGCATCGACCGCAGTCTGGGCGCTGGCGATCACGGCCGTGGCTGCCTGCCAGCTCGACCACGCCGAGCGGACCTGCGCGATCACGAAACGTTCGGTCCCGATCTCCTGCTCCAGCGCGGCGCCTTCGCGCGCCTGCGCCTGGCGTCGTTGCGCCGCGGGCAGGCCGCCCTGAAAGATCGGGAGATTGAGCTGCACTCCCACCTGCGTGCTGGTGTTCACCTGCGGCACTCCGACCGCCCCGCCCGTCTGCAGCGATCCGAGGTAGTTCTGGTAGCCGCCGCTCGACACCACCGAGACGCGTGGCAGGCGACCTGCCCCGGCGACATTTACGTCGTAGCCGGCCGCGCGGCTGCGCTCCTTGGCCGCTAGGATGTCCGGATTCTGTGCGAGCGCGACCTCCACCGCCTCGTCAACCGTGGCGGGAAACCCTGGCAGCGGCGGCGGGGGCTGAAGGTTGTCGGGGGCGAGACCGGTGAGGCGGATATAAGTTTCGCGCGCCGCAATCAGATTGGCTTCTGCGGTACGGAAATTGCCCTGCGCCGTCGCGAGGCGCGCCTGGGACTGGGCAACGTCGGTGCGGGTCAGGTCGCCGATCTCGAACCGGTCGCTGGTCGCGCGCAGATTGACGCCCAGCACATCGACCTGGTTGGCTTGCAGTCCGGCCACCGCCTGCGTGCGGAGCACGTCCATATAAGCGGCAACGACCTGGCTGAACACGTCGCTCTCCGTCGCGCGGAGGTCTGCGCGCCCGGCAGCGGCGCGGGCTTCCGCACCGCGCACCCCGTTCCTGACCGCACCGCCCGAGAAGATCGGCACGCCGAGGTTAAGCTGACCGTTCAGCGCCCGCTCCGGCGCGACAAAACTGTTCGAGGCCTGCTTCACGAATTCGAGATACTGGCCGGTTGCATTGACGCTGGGCCGTCCGGCCGATTTCTGGATCGGCACGCCCTCGTCCGTCGCGCGCTGGCTGGCACGCGCCGCGGCGAGAGTAGGGTTGTTCTGATAGGCGGCGGTCAGCGCCTCCTGCAGCGTGCCGGCCTGCGCCGCGCCGAGCGGCAGCAGCGCCGAGGCGGCGAGAGCCGCGATGCGGATAAGGCTGCGGGGCATCAGAAACTCCAGCCCGTCTTCCGGTCGAACGCGGGAAGCCGAGGGGTGCCCGTCTCCGCCAGCGCGACCAGTCCCGGGATGTCGCCGACCTTGCGGCCCGCCGCGAGCCGGGTGACACCGCGCTCGACAAGCCCGGTGACGATGCGAGCGCCTTCGGGCAGGCGCTTGCTCAGCGCCTCGGGCAAGTGCTCGATCGCGCCATCGATCACCAGCAAGCTCGCATCGTGGCTTGCGATCCGGCCCGCGGCCGCGTCATCGGCGCTGACGACCTCCATCGCGGCCACGATCGGCTCCAGCAGGGCGGGCAGATAGCCGCTGCCGCCATCGACTACGATGGCGCGGTCCTCTGCGACCGGCCGCGCTTCGGTCAGCAGCAGGCCGTGAAACAGCGGGGCGGGCAATGCCCCGCCGCCGGGAAGCGCCAGCGCGCGGTCGGCATAGGCGGCGGCGCGAAGCTCCTCCGGCACGAAGTCCTCGCGCGGGACGACGCCCATCCGGGCCAGGACGAAAGGCTCGTTGACCCCGCTGGTGCGGAGCTGGCTGTCGAGCATGGCGCGGCGCGCATCTTCGAAGCGGGTGCGGGTTTCGGTTGCGATCATTGGTCCGTCTGCGAAGCTCGTGTTGCGGCGCTTGCCTTAGGGACAACACCCCTTGCTTCCAAGCGCTTTGACGCCTGTAGCGGCCAGCGCTTATGGCGCGACAGCCATTCGACCGGAGAGAGAACCATCCCGATGAGCGACATAGTGACAATCCGCGAGGAGGATCTCATCGAGAGCGTCGCCGACGCGCTGCAGTACATCTCCTATTACCACCCGATGGACTACATCCGAGCGCTCGGCGACGCCTACGAGGCGGAGCAGGGCCCGGCGGCGAAGGACGCGATCGCGCAGATCCTCACCAACAGCCGGATGTGCGCCGAAGGGCACCGGCCGATCTGCCAGGACACCGGCATCGTGAACGTCTTCGTGAAGTGGGGGCAGGACTGCCGCCTGGGATCGTCGCGATCCCTGCAGGACGTCGTGGATGACGGGGTGCGCCGCGCCTACAACGACCCCGAAAACAAGCTGCGTGCTTCTGTCCTCGCCGATCCGGCATTTACCCGCCGCAACACCCGCGACAATACGCCCTGCGTGCTCTCGGTGGAGATGGTGCCGGGCAACACGGTCTCGGTCGACGTCGCCGCGAAGGGCGGCGGCAGCGAGAACAAGTCGAAGTTCAAGATGATGAATCCGAGCGATTCGATCGTCGACTGGGTGATCGAAATGATCCCGCAGATGGGTGCGGGCTGGTGCCCGCCCGGGATGCTGGGCATCGGCATCGGCGGTACCGCCGAACACTGCCTCAAGCTCGCCAAGCAGAGCCTGATGGAGCCGATCGACATGGCGCAGCTGAAGGCGCGCGGGCCGAAGAACGACATCGAGAAGTTGCGGATTGAGATTTTCGACGCGGTCAATGCGCAAGGCGTTGGCGCGCAGGGCCTCGGCGGGCTGTCGACCGTGCTCGACGTGAAGATCCTCGACTGGCCGTGCCATGCCGCTGGCAAGCCCGTCGGCATGATACCTAACTGCGCCGCCACGCGCCATGCGCATTTCACGCTCGATGGCTCGGGGCCGGCCTTTCTGGAAGCGCCGAACCTTGACGATTATCCGAAAGTGGACTGGCAGCCCGACAACGCGGCGAAGCGGGTCGATCTCGACAGCCTGACGCCGGAACAGGTCGCGACCTGGAATGCTGGCGACCGCATCCTGCTCTCGGGCAAGATGCTCACCGGCCGCGATGCAGCGCACAAGCGCATCAAGGATATGCTCGACCGCGGCGAGGCGCTGCCGGTCGAGTTCCGCGGTCGCGCGATCTACTATGTGGGTCCGGTCGATCCGGTGATGGGGGAGGTGGTCGGGCCGGCCGGCCCTACTACGGCGACCCGCATGGACAAGTTCACGCAGATGATGCTCGAACAGGGCCTGCTGGTGATGATCGGCAAGGCCGAGCGCGGGCAGGGCGCCGTCACCGAGATCGCGAAGCACAAGGTCGCCTATCTCATGGCGACCGGCGGCGCTGCCTACCTCGTCAGCCGCGCGATCAAGGGCGCACGTGTCGTCGCCTTCGAGGATCTCGGCATGGAGGCGATCTACGAGTTCGAGGTGAAGGACATGCCCGTTACGGTGGCGGTCGATTCGGGCGGCAACAACGTTCACACGCTCGCGCCCGCCGAGTGGAAGCGCCGCATCGCGGAGGAGCATTTGCTCGCAGGCGCGTAAGCCATGGCGATGTCGTTGGACGAAGCTTCGGCGCGGTTTGACGAGGTGCCCGTGCAAGTCGTGTCGCATCCGCTAACGGCCGGCAGCATGACAACTGAGGAAGTCCAGGCGCCCGACGCCCGCGCCACCGTGCCGCTGCGGCTGGTGGTGGCGTCCGTCGTTGCGCTGTGGCTGGCCTATTTCCTGCTGACGACGGCGCGCGCGGCAATCCAGGATTTCGGCATGCAGGACGAGATGCTGTGGCGCCGCGGCGTGGTGGTGCTGGTCGGCATCGCGATGACAATGGTCGTCTGGCTGATCCTGCGCCTGTTCGACGAGAAACCGCTCTGGCTGAAAATTGCCGTAGCGCTGCTGATTGCACTCCCTGCCGCCATACCGATTGCCCAGGCCAACCAGTGGATCTTCGAAAGCGTCCAGCAGAAGGAGGAAACGCGGATCGCCAGGGAACAGGGGTTCGTCCTGCGGCGTGACGAGACCGGCAATATCCTCGTCGACATCCCGGTCGACAAGCTCCGCAATCTGCAAGGCATGACAGTCAAGCCAGGCACATCGGCGACGGTGCTTTTCCAGCCCGCTCCCAAGACCATCGACCATTGGCGCATGATCGTGGATGTTGCCCTCGGTCGTTATTTCCTCATCCTCGCCTGGGCCTCGCTTTATTTCGCGATGCTGGCGGGTGCGCAGGCGCGCGAGGCGCAGCGGCGCGAAGAGCGGTTCCGCACCGCCGCCAAGGCCGCCGAGCTCCGTTCGTTGCGCTACCAGGTAAACCCGCATTTCCTCTTCAACGCGCTCAACTCGCTGTCGGCGCTGGTGATGACCGGGCGGCCGGACAAGGCCGAGCAGATGATCCAGTCGCTGTCGCGCTTCTATCGCCACAGCCTCGCCGGGGACATGAGCGCCGACGTCGATCTTGCCGACGAGTTCGACTTGCAGCGCGAGTATCTCGAGATCGAGAAGGTTCGCTTTCCTGACCGGCTCAAGACCCGCTACGACCTTCCCGCCGCGCTCTCGGGCTACCGCGTGCCGGGCATGATCCTGCAGCCGCTGGTGGAGAATTCGGTCAAGTATGGCGTCTCCGCCAGCGCCTCGCCGGTCACTGTGTCGCTGGAGGCGCGGGAGGAATACGGCCGCCTCGTCGTGACCGTTACCGACGATGCACCTGCGCCCACCAAGGCGAAGGCGCAAGACGGCGGGTTCGGGATCGGCCTCGCCAACGTCCGCGACCGCCTCGCCGCGCGGTTCGGCGATGCTGCCAGCGTGGCCTGGGGCGCACGCGATGGCGGAGGATTCGAAACCGAGTTGAGGATACCCATGGTGCGCCATGGCTGAAACCGACACCGCCACGATATCGACGCTGATTGTCGACGACGAACCGCTCGCGGTCGAGCGGATGCGCGTCATCTGCGACCAGCTACCGATGGTCAGCGTCGTCGGCACCGCCAGCGACGGCACGCAGGCGCTCGATCGTATTGCCGAGCTTTCGCCCGCGCTGGTACTGCTCGATCTCACCATGCCAGAGGTGGACGGCCTGTCGGTCGCCCGCGCGCTAGCGGACCAGCCTGATCCTCCGGCGGTCATCTTCGTGACCGCGCATGACAATCATGCGGTCGAGGCCTTCGAGCTCGATGCCGTCGATTATGTGCTGAAGCCGGTCGAGAAGGATCGGCTCGAGCGCGCGATCGCTCGAGCCGTCGCGCGACGCGGCGGAAAGCGCGATGGCGGCAGAGATGTCCAGTGGCTGGAAGAGCTGTGGGTGCCCCATCGCTCTGAACTGGTGCGTATCGGGGTCGGAGAGGTTGGCCGCATCGACGCCGAGCGCGATTACGTCAGGCTTCACGTCGGCAGCGGCGACGCGGCGCGCAGCTATCTGCTGCTCCAGACGATCGCGGGCCTCGAAGCCCGGCTGGACCCTGAGCGCTTCATCCGCATCCATCGCTCGGTAATTATGCAGCGCGACCGGATCAGGGGGCTGCGCCACGATGGCCTGGGCGTCTGGTCGGTCGAAACCGAGGACGGGGACATGGTTCGGATCGGTCGGACCTATCTTGCCAATGTCAAGGCGATGGCGGGGCGCTGAGAGCGCCCGTCCCTCACCACTAACAATGCTGGATGCGCGAAGGCCCCGACCGCATCGTCGCAGCCGAGGCCTCTGGTAGGGCGCCAGGCCTAGCCGCCGAGGGCGGTATCGCGATCTAGCGCGCCGACCTGGCGGTCGGCGCCGGCCTTTGCCTTGGCGACGCATTCGCGAGTCCTCGCCACCTCGCCCACGGCCACGCGTCCGGTCGACACCGAGCACACCGCGCGGGCAGCTGATCGGATGCGCTGCCCGAACCGGTCCATTCCTGCCTTTCTTGTCAGGTTGAGGTCGTCGTAGCGCACCACGCGGGTTTCGACCTGTGCGTTCGCAGGCACGGTGGCTGCGAGAGCAAGGGTGCCGATCAGGATCGTCTTCATCATGGTAACCTCCATCGGTTGCGAGCCGGGCACGGGCTTCAGGGGGGCGGCTCGGCTCGCTGGAAGATTGTTACGCCCAAGCTCTGCCCGCAGTCGTGAGGGGCTCTGCGAACAGCACTGCGAGGCGGACAGGCCACACCTGTAATCGACAAACGACGATGCGGGCGGGACGAGCGCCGCGGCGGAACAAAGCGGCCGCGCTCGGTTTCATGCGTCATGGAACGGTTCGAACGGTGCTGGCTGCTCACCAACCCTGCCAGCGGTAGCAACACGCCCGAGGCTGTCGCGGAGTTACAGGACTGCCTCGCCAGAAATGGCATTGCTGTCGCGCGCACCATAGGCTTTCCCGACGAGACCCTTCCGACGCCCGGCGATCTCGACACGGCGGGTATTCCTCTGTTGGTCATCTACACCGGCGACGGGTCGCTCAACGCCGCGCTTGCCGAACTCACGGGCTGGGGCGGTGCGGTGCTGGTATTGCCGGGCGGGACGATGAACCTGCTCAGCAAGCGCCTCCATGGCGACTACCAGCCCGTGGACATTGTGCCGCTCGTCGCGGCGGGCGGTGCCCGAAGGCGGCGCGTCACAAAGATCGCCGGCGATTGCGGCGATGCCTATGCCGGCGTTTTGGCCGGGCCGGGCACGCATTGGGGCAACGTGCGAGAAGCGATGCGTTCTCGCGATATTGCCGGGATCGCAAGCGGTGCCGCCGAGGCCGTCGCCAAATCCACCGGGGAAACGAAGGTACGAGCGATCGACCCGCCTTTCGGTGCGGCGGGCGGGTATCCGCTGCTCGAGCTTACCCCGGGCGAGCACGGGATTGGCATCCACGGGTACCACGCGAATACCGCGGGCGAAGTTGTCGCCCAGACCTGGGCGCTGATGCGCCGCAGCTTCCGGGAAGGCCCGCACGACCGGCTCGGGGTAGTCGGCGAGGTGACCATCGCGACGGTTGACAGCTCACCGATCGAAGTCCTGCTGGACGGTGAGGTGTGCGAGGTCGGCGGACGCGCGACCTTTCGGGTGGCGGAATCGGAGATGGACCTGCTAGCGACTCATCATGCCTGATGCAGCGACGCTGATATTCCACCTCTCCGACATTCATTTCGGTCTGGAGAACAACCGCGCGCTGGACTGGGTCAAGAGCGAGATCGCGGCGAGAAAGCCGACCGCCGTCGCGATCACGGGTGATATTACAATGCGGGCGCGGCATCGGGAGTTTGCCGCCGCCAGCGCGTGGATCCGTTCGCTGGACGCGCCCGTCACGCTGGAGGTCGGCAACCACGACCTGCCCTATTTCAACCTGATCGAGCGCTTCTTCATGCCTTACGCCCGGTTTCGCGGGGTCGAGCACATGGTCGAGCGCGAACTGGCTCTACCCGGCCTGGCTGTGGTGCCGCTCAAGACCGCGGCGCGCGCCCAGCCCCGGCTCAACTGGTCGAAGGGCTGGATCACGGGGTCGGCGCTACGGAAATGCCTCGAGGCCATCGATGCGCTCCCAACGGGAACCCGGGCGCTGGTAACCGCGCATCATCCCTTGCGCGAAGTCGGGACGAAGGGGACAGCGCTCACGCGGAATGGTGCGAAGGCGCTGGCCGAACTGGCGAAGCGTCCGGTCGCCGCTGTGCTTTCGGGTCATGTCCACGATGCCTTCGACATCGTCGAGCGCACGCCCAACGGGCCGGTGCGGATGATAGGGGCCGGCACCCTGTCGCAGCGGATCCGATCGACCCCGCCCAGCTTCAACGAGATCACCTGGGACGGAGCGAAACTCTGCGTCGAGGTCCGCAACCTCGCCGAACTCCCGACGCCAGCGATGCAGATCGACGACGTTCCCGAGAATGCCCTGCCCCCGCGCTTGCCCGGCGAGCCCGTCGCACCCGCAAATGCGGTGCCGCGGGTCGATCCTCCGGTTCATTGATCTGTTCCAGGCCGGGACGGGATTGAAAGGTCCGCCCAAGCCCGATTGACATTCGGCACTCCCCTATTAACAATCCACGAGCCGCCGTCCAATTTCGCTGGGCGGCAAGGTTCGGGAAGGGTCCATCATGACGAAACTCTGGCGCGTGCTGGCCTGCACGGCTGCTTTGGGCGCGATCGCGACGCCTGCGCAGGCCGCGCTGATCTACAATTTCGATCTTAACGGCAGCTACGCCAATTCCGCGGGCCCCGGCAGCATCGCGCCCAACGGTGGGTCGCTGGGGGCCAGTGGCTACACCTTCGCGGCCAACCAGGGCCTGACCATCGGGCTCGGCGGCAATGCGCTGACCGAATATGCGATTGAGACGCGGTTCTCTTTCGACACCACCAGCAGCTACCGCAAGGTGCTCGACTTTTTCAACCGCGGCTCGGACACGGGCCTCTATATCTACTCCGACCGGCTTACCTTCTATCCGGCGGTGAGCGGCCCGGTCGTGTTCAGCGTCGGCCAGCTCGCCACACTGCGGCTCGAGCGCAGCGCCTCGGGGCAAGTCACCGGCTATGTCGACGGTGTCCAGCAATTCAGCTTTGCCGATACCGGAAATCTGGCTGCCTTCGACGGCACCGACATCAACCTGTTCATGGACGATTTCGCCACCGGCCAGGGCGAGGCGTCGTCGGGTTACGTCGACTTCGTTCGCGTGTTCGACACTGCCAGCGGGACCATCGGGGCGATTCCCGAGCCCTCGGCTTGGGTGCTGCTGATTCTTGGCTTCGGCATCACGGGCGCTGCGCTGCGCCGCCGCCGAGCGCAGCTCGCCTTCGCCTGACGGCACTGTAATGAGGGGTGGAAAGGGCGGCCCGCCAGTGCGGCGACCGCCTTTTTCGTATCTCTCCCGCCGCGCAGCGCTATCCGGGTCGGGGGATAGTTTCTCCCAGCATATCGGCGAGCGGGTAAGGCTCGGCTTTCTCGCGCTGGGTCCGGAAGGTGAGTGCTCCCGCCAGTCTCGTCCAGTCGCGCCGGAAGCCCGCCGGATCGGCAAGGCAGGCCTGCGGCGTATTCCAACGGGAACCCGGGCGCTGGTAACCGCGCATCATCCCTTGCGCGAAGTCGGAACGAAGGGACTGCGCTCACGCGGAATGGCGCGAAGGCGCTGGCCGAACTGGCGAAGCATCCGGTCTCCGCTGTGCTTTCGGGTCATGTCCACGATGCCTTCGACATCGTCGAGCGCACGTCCAACGGGCCGGTGCGGATGATCGGGGCCGGCACCCTGTCGCAGCGGATCCGATCGACCCCGCCCAGCTTCAACGAGATGAGGGCATGAAAAAAGACGGCCCCCGCGAGGGAGCCGCCCCTTTTCGTGTAGCAGAGCCGTAAGCCTAGCGCTTCGAGAACTGGAAGCTGCGGCGGGCCTTGGCACGACCGAACTTCTTGCGTTCCACCACGCGGCTGTCGCGGGTGAGGAACCCGGCGGCCTTGACGGTGCTGCGCAGCGCCGGCTCGTATTTGGCGAGGGCCTGCGCGATGCCATGCTTGACCGCGCCGGCCTGGCCCGAAAGACCGCCGCCCTTGACGGTGGCGATCACGTCGTACTGGCCCTGACGCTCGGTGATGGCGAAGGGCTGGTCGATCACGAGACGCAGCGTCGGACGCGCGAAATAGACTTCCTGGTCGCGGCCGTTGATGATGATCTTGCCGGTGCCGGGCTTGACCCAGACGCGGGCGGTCGCGTCCTTGCGACGGCCGGTGGCATAGGCGCGGCCCTGCTTGTCGAGCTCCTGCTCGCGCAGCGGCACTTCGGCGCGCTGGGCGATCTCGGCAGCGTCGCCTTGGGGCGCATCGCCAGCGATGGTCTTCAGATCGGCGAGATCGGTGACGGTGTTTTCAGTGGTGTCGGCCATTACGCGGTCGCCTTGTTCTTGCGGTTCATGCCGGCGACGTCGAGCGCCTGCGGCTGGGTGCCGGCGTGCGGATGCTCGCTACCGGAATAGAGGTGCAGCGCGCGCATCTGCGCCCGGCCGAGCGGGCCGCGCGGGATCATGCGCTCGATGGCCTTCTCGAGCACGCGCTCGGGAAAGCGGCCTTCCAGCACCTTGGCCGGGCTGGTTTCCTTGATGCCGCCGGGGTGGCCGGTGTGCTTGTAATAGCGCTTGTCGGTCATTTTCTTGCCGGTAAACTTCACCTTGTCGGCATTGATGATGACGACGTGGTCGCCGCAATCGACGTGCGGAGTGTAGCTCGGCTTGTGCTTGCCGCGCAGGATATTGGCGGTGATCGCGGCGAGGCGGCCGACGACGAGGCCTTCCGCATCGATCAGATGCCAGTTCTTTTCGACCTCGGCGGGCTTCACCGACCGCGTGATCTTGCTGAGCGCCTTCATGGGCTATGGTCTTTCGTAGCTGTGCGTTTCGCTGGCCGGCGCCGACCTGCGGTCAGCTGCCGAAAGATTCGCGAATCCGCAGGGCAGACTCGCAAAGCGCGGCGCAATTGGTGGAGAGGGCGGCCGAAGTCAAGGAAAAGTGCGCTTTTCCGAGACGGTAAAATAATACCGTCAGCTCGCCGGGAGTAAAACCCAGCGCTCCGATGATAGGCGTTCGCTGGACTTGATCGTGGTAAGGATCCGCCGTTCGCTCGCCTCGAGCAAGCCGCTGCCGCCTTCGACCTTCGCCGAGACTGTCACGGCGATGGTTCCCTCCGCCCCGTCCGGCAGCGGAGTGGTTCGCTCCGACACCTGCGTCCCGGGGACGGGAAAGAACAGGTCGCGCGGGAACTGGCTCACCGCGCTCGCGCCGAGGGCGGCGAGGCTGGCCGCGAACGTCGCCGCCTCGCCGCGTAACTCCTGCGACGGAAGGGCGGCGAAAAGCAACTTGGCCGTGTCGATCCCGCGCGTCAGCATCGCGCCGCCGATCGGATTGACCGACCGCTGGATCATCCCCGCCGCATCGAGCGCCATCGGGAAAATACGGCTGGCATCTCGCGCCCGCTCCTTGGCGGCCAGCCGATCGAGGAGGGGCGGCGCGGCAACCTCGGCCGAGACCTGTCGCCCCCTGACGGCGAGGCCTTCCCGTAACGGTTCGATCTGAATTTCCCAGGCGCGAGTCACAACGATGGCCACCCTGTCGCTCAGCTCGCGCATGAGGGTCCGCGCCAGGCGATAGCGCCCGGTTACTTCCGCGGGGACCGATACAGCACTGAGAGCAGGAGCAGGGACCATGGTCACCGCAAATGGCAGGAGTGGTATCTGGCCAACGCGCAATATGGCGGCGCGGCGATCGAGGGTGGTCCTCGTCACGGTTTCGTGGTCTCGCCCTTCAACCACGCCAGAGTGCCTTCATCGACCCGCACGGCCCAGCCTGCGACAGCGGGGGCGGTGTAGGGATGGATTTCGCGCAGTCTCGCCATTGCCTCGTCGAGCCGGGATGCCGTTGTCTTGAGAAGGACGCCGCATTCGGCGCTCTCGCCGCGCTCGCCCTGCCAGGCGAACAGCGATGTCATGCCGGGCAGAAGATTGCCGCAGGCGATGAGTCGCGCGTCAAGGAGAGTGCTCACAGCCGCGCGCGCAGCCGCTTCGTCGGGGAAGGGGCACCAGACGAGGGCCGCTTCCGCTTTCGCGATCGTCACAGCGGCGTCCGGCCCAGCACATGCGCGCCCCAGGCGGTGCTCGCGACGAGCAGCGCGCCGACGAGCTGGTGGGCCACCGCCAGCCACAGCGGCACGCCCAGCACTACGGTGGCGATGCCCAGCAGGACCTGGACACCGAACGCGGTGTGGATCGCAACCGAAGCCTTGCGGTCGAGCGGACGTACTTTCCGCGCGAACCACACGAACGCGATCACGGCCGCCCAGGCCCACCAGCGGTGCAGGAAATGGATCAGGAACGGATCATGCGTCGCGGCGTGCAGGAAGCCGCGTGAGCCGTCATATTCGGGAACCAGCCTCCCCTGCATCAGCGGCCAGCTATCGGAGGCATGTCCCGCGTCGAGCCCGGCGACCCAGGCGCCGAGAAGGAGCTGGAGACCGAGGACCAGCCCCATGAACACGGCGGGCCAGGTCAGGCGCGCGCGCTGTGCCTTGCCGATCCGGGCGAGCCGCCGCAGGTCGAGCGCGGTCCACACCAGTCCCGCCAGCGTGAACAGAGCGGTCATCAGGTGAATCGAGAGCCAGAAATGGCTCACCGAGGTCCGCGTGCCCGCAAGCCCGCTCTTGACCATGTACCAGCCGAACACGCCCTGCAGCGCACCGAGCGCCAGCAGTGCCAGCAGACGTGGCTTGTAACCGACCGGAATCGCACGCCGCACCCAGAACCACGCCAACGGCAGCGCGAAGGCGAGGCCGATCAGCCGCCCGAGCAGGCGGTGAAACCACTCCCAGAAGAAGATGAACTTGAACGCGGCAAGGTCCATGCCGGCCGGGCCGCTCTGGTAGCGGAATTGCGGCGACTGCCTGTAGAGATCGAACTCCCGCAGCCAGTCCGCCTCGTTCAGCGGCGGCAGCGCTCCGGTCAGGGGCTTCCACTCGGTGATCGAGAGGCCGCTTTCGGTCAGGCGCGTGATCCCGCCGACCACGACCATCAGGATGACCATGGCGGCCATCCCCAGCAACCAGCGGGCGATGGCTTCGGGGCGGAGCGGGGGGCTTGCAGCGATGTCGGCGGTGTCCACGACGCGCACTTACGAGGTCCGGTCCGGTGCGGGCAAGAGCCACGACGATGCGATAATCGCAATCGGCGAACCGCAGCGCGCAACCTTGAAAGGCGTTACAACATAACATAACTGATGGCGACCATGATCCGCCTAGTCACCCCGATTCGCCAGCGGCTCGACCGCGCCGGCATCGCGCTCTCTGCGCTTTGCGCAGTGCATTGCCTGCTGAGCGTGGTTCTTGTCTCGATCATCGGCGTCGGGGCGGAGGCTTTTCTCGATCCTGCGATTCACCGGATCGGCCTGCTCATCGCCACGCTGATCGCGGCTGTCGCAATTGGCTGGGGCGCGATGAAGCATCGCATGGCTGCACCCTTCGTGGTGGCGATGATGGGCCTCACCTTCATGGGCGGCGCGCTCGCCGTTCCCCACGGCGTAGAGGAAGCGGTGCTCACGATCATCGGCGTCGCGCTGGTCTCGCTCGGGCACATCCTTAACCTGCGCCACCTTCACACCTCTTGCACCCACTGCGCAGACCATTGAGGGTCCGGACCCAGGGCTGGCAAGGGCCGGGACGGAGCGAATTTCGGTGCGTGGCAAGGAGCGAGGAGGCGGGCGATGCCGTCGCATCGTTGCTGACGAGCGACGCTGCCCCGCGCCGAAAGTCGCCCACCGCTGCGCGGTCGCTTGGAGAGGCCCGCCGAACGTCGTCGCTTGCTTGCACGTAGCATAGGCTACGTGACTTCGCAGCCCTCCTAGTCGGCGGGCCTCTCCAAGCGATCCCGGCCATTGCCAGCCCTGGGTCCGGACCCTACGTCCGCGTCCATGATTACCGTCACCGTCAACGGCGAAATCCGCCGTACCGCCGCCGCGACCATCGCCGACCTCGTCCGCGAGCTGGAACTCGATCCCGCGAAGGTCGCCGTCGAGCGCAACGGCGCAATTGCACCGCGCTCCACGCTCGAGCAGGTGTCGTTGGCCGAAGGCGACGCGCTGGAGATCGTGCACTTCGTCGGTGGCGGCGATCACGACGACAGCTGGACCGTGGCAGGACGCACCTTCCGCTCGCGCCTCATCGTGGGCACCGGCAAGTACAAGGATTTCGCGCAGAACGCCGCCGCGCTGGAGGCCTCGGGCGCGGAGATTGTCACGGTCGCGGTGCGGCGCGTCAATGTTAGCGATCCCAGTGCGCCGATGCTGACCGACTTTATCGATCCGCGGCGCGTAACCTATCTTCCCAACACCGCCGGATGCTTCACCGCCGAGGACGCCATCCGAACGCTGCGGCTGGCGCGCGAGGCGGGGGGCTGGGACCTCGTCAAGCTGGAGGTGCTGGGCGAGGCGAAGACGCTCTATCCCGATATGCGCGAGACGCTAAAGGCGACCGAGGTGCTGGCGAACGAGGGCTTCCTGCCGATGGTCTATTGCGTCGACGATCCGATCGCCGCCAAACAGCTCGAGAGCGCGGGCGCCGTCGCGGTGATGCCCCTGGGCGCGCCAATCGGCAGCGGGCTGGGCATCCAGAACCGGGTTACGGTGCGGCTGATCGTCGAGGGCGCGAGCGTGCCGGTGCTGGTCGATGCGGGTGTCGGCACCGCCAGCGACGCTGCAGTTGCGATGGAGCTTGGTTGCACCGGCGTGTTGATGAACACCGCCATTGCCGAGGCCAAGGACCCGATCCGGATGGCGCGCGCGATGAGGCTGGCGGTCGAATCGGGGCGCGATGCCTGGCTTGCCGGGCGGATGGCGACGCGGAAATATGCCGATCCCTCCAGCCCGCTTGCCGGGCTGATCTGACTGCAACGGCGCGTCGCGGGAAAATCTCGTTTCATCGTCGACGGCGCATTAACCATTTCGCGCCATGATGCCCCTGTCAGCAAGGGGAGTCGCGCCATGGCGCTCACAGGTACCGCGTCGATCACCATCGCAGAGATGCGCGAGTTCGCGAGCTTCACCGCCGCCGAGCAGCGGTATATCCGGCGCAGCCTCGACATCGGTCTTGCCCGCCGCGACGCCTTTACCCTGTGGGGCCGCAGCCCCGACGAATGCCTCGGCATCCGCGGCCAGTATGTCGCCTACCAGGATTTGAAGAGCCTGCGCGGCGCGCTACCCGACGAATCGAGCCTGGAGGGGATCGAGGCCTTCTGCGGCAAGCTCACCCGCCTCGCGGCCTTCGACCTCGCGCAGGGCCGGATCGAGAGCTTCGGCGCCTTCCGCTTCCTTTACGAACGCCTGCTGGGCGCGACCGTGCGCCCCTGGCTGCCGAGCGCTTTCTGCGCCGCCAGCGCCCTCCCCCAGATCGCGCCGGAACGCCGGAAGGTCCTGCTCCAGTCGCTGAGCGAAGCCGCCGCCACCGCCGCCGGCTGGTCCACCCGCGAGCCGGGCTTCTATCCTGAGTTCATCGAGGAAGCGGCGGCCTAATTTGGCGTCGGATCAGACTGCCGCCGAAATTGCGGGGTGGCGAGGACAGTGCCTAAATTACTTCGCTCGCGCTGAGCACGCAATTGGCTGCTCGTTGGAGCTAGCAGAAGCCGCGGGAAGGACGATCAAGCTGAGGCACCTCGCTGGGCAGAGGCTTGCAGACCTCATTGAGCTTGCCGGGATTGTAGAATCAACGGAACGTCAAGCTCGGGCTTTTAAAGCAGCGTTGCTACAGTGGCAGGAAGTTGAGCGAAAACGCCAATTCTTGGCTCATGGTGTCGAGTCGATCTCTATCGATCGAGATGGAAACTGGACCGTGCTGCTCGACGTTGTCATTTATAAATCCAACAAGCCTGCTCGTGAGCGGTGGGCGATAAAGCAGTCCGAAGCCGAAGTCTTTAGGCAACAGCTCGCCGACGCATTCAAAAGATTAAGTGGTCAGCTTGGTCACTTACGAACGCGGTTACAAGCCTAACCCCGGTACAGCGCGTCCATCCGCTCGCCATAGACCTCGCGGATCTTGTGACGGCGGATCTTCATGGAGGGGGTGAGCTGCTCGTTCTCGATGGTGAAGGGCTCGTCGGCGAAGGCGAAGCCGCGGATCTTCTCGGTGACGGACAGATCCTTGTTCACCCGGTCGATCGCCTCGCGGATGCGGGCGCGGAATTCGGGGAGGTCCTGCACCGCCTTGCAGTCGAACTTCACATCCTGCGCGCGGCACCATTCGAGCGCATATTCGGCATCCGGCACCACCAGGCCGACGACATAGGGTCGCTTGTCCCCGCTCACCATCGCCTGCGCGATCTCGGGCTGGAGCGTCAGCATCCCTTCCAGCTTCTGCGGCGCGATGTTGTCGCCCTTGTCGTTGACGATCATGTCCTTCTTGCGGTCGGTGATGACGATCCGGCCCTTCTCGTCGATGTGGCCGATGTCGCCGGTGTGCAGCCAGCCGTCCTTGATCGTCCGCTCTGTTTCGGCCTTGTTCCGCCAGTAACCGTGCATGACCAGCTCCCCGCGGACCAGGATCTCGCCGTCCTCCGCGATCCGCACCTCGACCCCGCGCAGCGGCGGGCCGACCGAATTCATCGCGATCCCCACCTTTGGCCGGTTGCAGCTGATGACGGGACCCGCCTCGGTCTGGCCATAGCCCTGGAGCATGGTCAGCCCCATCGCTTCGAAGAAGATGCCGACGTCCGGGTTGAGCGGCGCACCGCCCGACACCATCGCCTTGATCCGCCCGCCGAACTTCTGGCGGATCTTGGGCCGCAGCAGCTTCTCCACGGCAAGGTTGCGCAGCGGATCGACCAGCGCGCGCTTGCCGGCCGCACGTCGCTCGCCCACCGCCAGCGCGGCATCCATCAGCGCGTTCGCGACCCGGCCCTGCTTCTCGATCTGCTTCATGATCCGCGCGCGCAGCACCTCGAACAGGCGCGGGACGACCACCATGATTGTCGGCCTGGTTTCCTCGATATTGCTGGCGAGCTTCTCCAGCCCTTCGGCATAGTAGATCTGCGCGCCGACCGAGATGGGCAGGAACTGGCCGCCGGTATGCTCGTAGGCGTGGCTGAGCGGGAGGAAGGATAGAAACCGCTCGTCGCGCGAGATGCCGAAATCCTCGATGAGAATCTCGGCCGCACCCGCGACGTTGCACAGGATAGCACCGTGATGCTGCATCACCCCGCGCGGCGCGCCGCCGGTTCCGCTGGTGTAGATCAGGCAGGCAGTGGTTTCGCGCGTGATGGCGGCGAGCCGCGCCGCGACCGCCGCGCGGGCCGCTGCGGCGTCGCCTTCGACCAGCTTCGACCACTTGTGGAATTGGAGGTTGCCCGACTGGTACTGGCGGATGCCGTCGATCGGGATCACGTGCTCGCAAGTGCCGGTTCGGATGATCGCGGGAAGCAGCGGTAGGGACAGCTTCTCGGTCGACACGATCGCGGCGCGCGCGCCCGAATTGTCGAGAATGTGGACGTGGTCGCGCTCGGTATTGGTGATGTAGGTCGGGACCGAGATCAGCCCCGCGGCCATGATCGCGAGGTCGGCGATGCACCATTCGGGCCGGTTCTCGCAGACAAGCAGCACCCGGTCCCCGTCGTCCAGTCCCAGATCGCGCAGGCTCTCGGCGAGAACGCAGACCTGCCGCGCCGCCTCGGCCCAGCTGATCGTGTGCCAGCTGCCGCCCTGATTGTAGCCGAGGAAAGGGCTGTCGCAGCCCTCGTCCGCGCGCTTCAGGAACAGCGCGACGAGATTGGGGGCGGCGTCGATGTCCGAAAGCACAGGCAGGCGTCCTCGCGTGGGTCTGTCGTTGGGTGGCCCGGCCACCGCGACCGCGCTTAATCCCGCTCAACCGCTACGGCAAGTTGCCGGTTCGGCGCGGGACTACGGCACCTCGACATTGGTTTCGACGCGCGGGTCGCGGCTCGACTGCCACTCTCCGCGATAACGCCCCACCGCGCCCGCCTTGATCGGCGCTTCGCGAATCATGATGCCTGCATGGCCAAGCGCGCGGAACCGGTCTGCCGAGGCTTCGAGCCAGGTGCCTTTTTCGAGCAGAAGCTGGTCGCCGAACGCCATCAGAAAGGGGAGGCCCAGCGCATCGTGCGGCGACAGCCCGAAATCGATGTAGCCGATGATCGCGCGGGCCGTTGTCACGGGTATGGTTTGCCCGCCCGCGGCGCCGATCGCGAGCACCGGCTCGCCCTTCGGGTCCCAGATGACGGTCGGCGACATCGAGCTGCGCGGCCGCTTGCTACCCTCGACCCGGTTGGCGACGGGCTTGCCGTCGCGGCCCACGGGGCTGCGGCTGAAATCGGTAAGCTCGTTGTTGAGGAAGAAGCCGTTCGCCATCAGGCCCGATCCCCAGCTGCTCTCGATGGTCGAGGTGTAGCTGACCATCGTCCCCGACGAATCGACCGCCGCGAGATGCGAGGTGCCGTGCTCGGGCGGCTCGTCGCCGTCGGCGAGCGCGAGCGGCGCACCGGCCGGCTTGCCGGCGGTGACGGTCCCGAGCGATCCGTTGGCGGAGATGAGCTTGCTGCGCGACGCGATGTAGTCGGGATCGAGCAGCCCCTTCACCGGGACGGTAACGAAATCGCTGTCCGCAAGGTAAAGCTCCCGGTCGGCATAGGCGACGCGCTGCGCCTCGGCGAAGAGATGCCAGGTGACCGGGTTGTCCGCGCCCAGCGCCTTGAGGTCGAAGCGTTCGAGCATGCCGAGGATCTGCAGCACCGCCACTCCGCCCGAGCTGGGCGGGCCCATCCCGCAGATGCGATAACCGCGGTACTGGCCGCAGACCGGCGACCGTTCCTTGGCGGTATAGCCGCTCACGTCGGCGATGGTCATCGCCTTGGGCCGGGGGGTCGCAGCCGCCACGGTCCGCGCGATCGCTTCGGCGCGCGGGCCCTGGTAGAGCGCCTTCGGCCCCTCGTCGGCGATCGCGGCGAGGGCATCGGCGAGGGCGGGATTGGTGACCCGGGCGCCGATCGGCTGCGGTGTGCCGTCCGCGCGGTAGAGCCAGTTGCGCCCGCTTTCGCTGCTGCGCGCCAGCGCGCCCTCGTTCGAAAGCGCGTCGAAGATCTGACGATTGACCACGAAACCGTCGCGGGCGAGCGCGATAGCGGGCTGGAACAGCGCCTTCCACGGCAGCTTGCCGTATTGCTGGTGCGCCTTCCATGCGAGCGCGACATTGCCCGGCACGCCGACCGATAACCCGCTCGCCTGGCTCTGCTCGAAGGGTGGCACCTTGCCGGCCGCATCGAGGAACCATTCCGGAAAGGCCCCGGCAGGCGCCGTCTCGCGCCCGTCTAGCGTCGCCACCACGCCATCGCGACTGCCGCGCACGAAGAAGCCGCCACCGCCAATTCCCGAGCTTTGCGGTTCGACCACGGTCAGCGCAAGCATGGTGGCAATCGCTGCGTCGGTGGCATTGCCGCCCTGGCGAAGCATGGCGATCCCCGCCTCCTGCGCACGCGGATCGGCGGCGCTGACTTCGCCGGCAAAACTGCTCGACGCCGATGCGACTCTCGCTCCGGGCGACTGGGCGCATCCGCCGAGCGTGGCGAGAAGCATGAGCGAAGCGACGACGGGCGTCAGCGGGCGTGTAACCATGCGCAGGTGCTATTCGCTTCCGACGGCTTCCGCAATCGATCCGAATCCCTCGCGTTTCATCCGCGCCTCAAGCCCGCGCACGATCCGCCGGACCAGCCCCGGCCCCTCGTAGACCAATGCGCTGTAGAGCTGCACAAGACTCGCCCCCGCCCGGATCCGCTGCCAGGCATCCTCGGCGCTGGCGATTCCGCCCACGCCGACCAGCGGCACCGCGCCGCCCGTTGCCTTGCGGAAGTCGCGAAGCCGCTCAAGCGCAAGCGGATTGAGGGGGGCACCGGAGAGCCCGCCCGTCTCGTCCGCATGACGTGAGCGCAGCGGCGGGCGGCTGATCGTGGTGTTGGAGACGATCAGCGCGCCGACACCCATTTCGATGGCAAGCCGGGTGATGGCATCGATATCGGCAGGTTCCAGATCCGGCGCGACCTTGAGAAAGATCGGTGGACCGCCAGTGCGGCATTTTTCCGCCCGTGCGTCGGTCACCGCTCCCAAAAGTTCGCGCAATGCGCTTTCGTCCTGCAGCGCGCGCAGGCCGGGCGTGTTGGGGCTGGAGATATTGACCGCCAGATAGCTCGCGATCGGGGCCATCAGCCGGGTCATGGCGGCATAGTCGAAAATCCGGTCGGCGCTGTCCTTGTTGGCACCCACGTTGATGCCGACGATTCCGCCCCTGCCCCGGCGACTGGAAAGCCGCTCGAAGGCAGACGCACCTCCGCCATTGTTGAATCCCATCCGGTTGATGACCGCGCGATCCTCCACGAGTCGGAACAGCCGCGGCCTGGGATTTCCGTCCTGCGGCTGGGGGGTGATCGAGCCGACCTCGACCGAGCCGAAGCCAAGCCCGAGCAGCGCATCGGGGACCTCGCCGTCCTTGTCGAACCCCGCCGCGAGGCCGACCGGGTTGGGAAAGGTGAGGCCCGCGACCTTTGTCGCCAGCGGTCCCTTCGCTGCGGGGCGATTCGGGGGAGCCGCCTTGAGCGCTGTGATGGTCATTCGATGCGCACGCTCCGGATCGAGCAGGAACAGGGCGGGGCGGGCGAGAGAGAACAGCATCGGGGCGGCGCTATGGCGCTGCCCCGACGGGCTGTCGAGCGCAGGCTGCGCGCGCTCTCGCCTCCGCCATCGAGACAGAATCACGCGTTTTCTCGAATGTCGCTTGCATACAATTCTTCGAAGCTGGTTTTGCGTAGAAGAATGGTGCGACCCGAAGGGCTCGGCGCAGTTTGTGACGAGTTCCTTGACTTCAAAGGGCGGCTCTTGACGGAGCCGCCCTTTTTTTCCCCTGTGACGGTCGGCAATCGCATAAGTCCTTGCTTGGGCGCCGACTCAGGCCGACCGGATTTGCGACTGCGATTCGAAAGCAGTCGGCGGGCGCTGAGAGCGGGATGGGGGTGGATGTGAAGGACTCGGGGGGTATCACGCCATTGCGCGACGATGGAGTGCCGTCGGCCCTCACCCACGAATCGCTGATCGCGCTGGATTACCTCTCGGTGCCGAAGGCGCTGGAGGGGCTGGTCACCACCTTCTACCACTTCCGCTGCGACGAGAAGGTCATCCGCGACGTCCATCCCGCGGCGGTCGGCCATGTGATCGTGTTCCTGCGCGGAACGGGCCGCCTGATCTTCGCGGAAGGCAGAGCCGACCCGTCCTATCCGGTTGCAGTCCTGACCCCGTCTTGCGCGGCAGCCCTGATCGAGGTCGATGGCCCGTTCCATTGCGTTGGTGCCGCGCTGTCGCCGGCGGGGTGGGCCAGCTTCACCGGGCTTCATGCGGCGGAGTGGAGCGACAGGCTTCTGCCGGCGACTCAAGTGTTCGGGCCGGCGGTTGAGCAACTGGGCGATTCGCTCATTGCCGCGTACCGCGACGGCACCGCGGCAACGGCGCTGTGCGAACGGCTTGCCGAGTTGCTGATGGCACAGGCAAGGCCGCTCAACCCGCGCCATCTGGCCCTCATCCGCGCGGCTGCCGACTGGCTCGGGCAAAGCCTCGACCCTCCGACCGAGGCATTTTACCAGATCGGCCCCTATTCCCGACGCCAGACCCAGCGCCTGATCGAACGCTATTACGGGTTGAGCCCGCGCGAACTGAAGCGGAAGTACCGCGCCTTGCGCGCCGCGACGCTGCTGGGAATGCCGGAGGTCTCGGACGGCGAAATCGCCGCCACGGTCGACCTGTTCTGCGACCAGTCGCACCTGATCCGCGAAATCCGCCACTTCTGCGGCCGCACGCCCAAGCGGCTGGCAGGCGAGGACGACACGATCCTCTCCGCCCTGCTCGACGTGCGCAATTTCCGCATCATCAAGCCGCAGATCGCGGTCATGCCCGAGACACTGATCGAGAACGACTCGCAATAGGCGATTTGGCTTGAGGCGCGGCGGGTCGCTCCTATATGCAAATCGGAACGAATTGGTCCGATTAGCCCGCAGCGCTGCCCGCGCGGAGGGCAAGCAGGGATAGCATGCGCCTCTCCAATCTCGCCGATTATGCCGTCGTCACGATGAGCGCCGCCGCGCGCCATTGCGGCGGCTCGCGCACCAGCGCGGGCGAGCTGGCGGCGGAGACGGGGCTGCCTGCGCCGACGGTGCAGAAGCTGGTGACTCGGCTGGTTTCCGCCGGCTTGTTGCGGTCAGTGCGCGGCGCGGGCGGGGGGTTGCAGCTTGCGCGGCCTGCCGCCGCGATAACGCTGGCGGAGATAGTCGAGGCGGTGGAGGGGCCGATCGCGCTTGCCGCCTGCATCGAGGGTGAGTGCGCGATGGACCATGACTGCCGCGTGCGCCCGCACTGGCCGGTTGTGAACCGGGCTTTGCGCGGCGCGCTGGCCGGTGTGTCGCTAACGTCCCTGTCTGCCCCGTTCGCCTCGAGCGAAGTCGAGAGGCAGTCCCGCGGCGGTGTCTCGACCTCGCTCGACACGAACGGAGTTCCGGTGTGACGGACGAGATAGACATTCAGGACCGCGCCGCCCGCGAAGCTGCGGAAAGGGCCGCCGACTACGAGTTCGGCTGGTCGGCGGACATCGAAACCGAATTCGCGCCCAAGGGGCTGTCCGAAGACACCGTCCGTTTCATCAGCGCCAAGAAGAACGAGCCGGAATGGATGCTGAATTGGCGCCTGAAAGCATTTGAAATGTGGCGGTCCATGTCTGAACCTGACTGGGCCAAGCTCGGCTATCCGGCGATCGATTACCAGGACGCGTTCTATTACGCCGCGCCCAAGAAGAAGGCGGAGCTCGAATCGCTCGACGCGCTCGATCCCGAGATCAAGGCGGTCTACGACAAGCTCGGCATCCCGGTCGCCGAGCAAGAGGTCCTCGCGGGGGTCAAGGGCGCGAAGAAGGTCGCGGTCGACGCGGTGTTCGATTCGGTCAGCGTCGCCACCACCTTCCGCAAGGAACTGGAGGCGGCGGGGGTGATCTTCCGCTCGATCAGCGAGGCGATCCGCGAATATCCCGAGCTGGTGAAGAAGTGGCTCGGCAAGGTCGTGCCGCAGCACGACAATTTCTTCGCCACGCTGAACAGCGCGGTCTTCTCCGACGGCACTTTCGTCTATGTGCCAGAGGGCGTGCGCTGCCCGATGGAGCTCAGCACCTATTTCCGCATCAATGCCGAGAACACCGGCCAGTTCGAACGCACGCTGATCATCGCCGAGAAGGGCGCCTACGTCAGCTATCTCGAAGGCTGCACCGCGCCGATGCGCGACGAGAACCAGCTCCACGCCGCGGTGGTGGAACTGGTCGCGCTGGAAGACGCCGAGATCAAGTATTCGACCGTGCAGAACTGGTATCCCGGCAATGCCGAGGGCGTCGGCGGGATCTACAATTTCGTCACCAAGCGCGGCTTGTGCCAGGGCGCGCGCAGCAAGATCAGCTGGACCCAGGTCGAAACCGGCAGCGCGGTCACGTGGAAATACCCCAGCTGCGTGCTGAATGGCGCGGACAGCGTGGGCGAGTTCTACTCGGTCGCGGTGACCAACAATTTCCAGCAGGCCGACACCGGCACCAAGATGATCCACAACGCACCGCGCACGCGCTCCACGATCATCTCCAAGGGCATCAGCGCGGGCAAGTCGAACAACACCTATCGTGGCCTTGTGCGCGTCGCCGCCAATGCCGACGGGGTGCGCAACTTCACCCAGTGCGACAGCCTGCTGCTCGGCGACAAATGCGGCGCCCACACCGTGCCCTACATCGAGGTCAAGAACCCCAGCGCCCAGATCGAGCACGAGGCGACCATCAGCAAGATTTCCGACGACCAGCTCTTCTACGCGATGCAGCGCGGGCTCGGGCAGGAGGAAGCGGTGGCGCTGATCGTCAACGGTTTTGCGAAGGACGTGCTCAAGGAGCTGCCGATGGAATTCGCGGTCGAGGCGCAGAAGCTGCTGGCGATAAGTTTGGAGGGGTCCGTCGGATGAGCCGCCCCGACGACAAGGGCTGGACGCCAAAAGCCCCTCCCCTTCAGGGGAGGGGTTTGGGGTGGGGCCTGTCACAAAAGCAGATCGACTGGTTCCATGAGCGCGCCCGCGAAATGCGCCGTAACCCGACCGAGCCGGAAAAGCGTCTGTGGCGCAACCTCTCCAATCGCCAGTTCGCCGGCCTGAAGTTCCGCCGCCAGGAAGTCATCGGTCCTTTCATCGCCGATTTCATGTGCCCGGCGCGCGCGCTGATCGTCGAGGTCGATGGCGACACGCATGACGAAGTGAAGGACCGGCTGCGGGATGACGAGTTGGCCGGGTTCGGGTTTCTGGTGCTGCGGGTCACGAACGGGGACGTGATGGCCAATCCGGATGGAGTTCTGGCTGCGATCTTGTCCGCCGCTCAAGGTCGAACGTCTCGCCGCAGCCCCCACCCCTACCCCTCCCCTGAAGGGGAGGGGCTTGAAGAGGCGCAGAAGCTGCTGGCGATTAGTCTTGAGGGGAGTGTGGGGTGACCAGGAAAGAAACACCAAGCTGGGTGGGGCCGGTGATGGGTGCCTTGATCCTCGTCGGCGGGTTCATCGCTTACAGCGAATGGAAGGAAACGGACCGCGAGTCCGAAGAATGCGCCCGTCTGAAAGCGTTGTTCGAAGCCAACACTGAGTCGCTTCTGGGCAGCGGCGCGATCGGAGAATCAAAGCGCGTCGGCAATCAATCTCCGATGGGAAGCATCGCGGGCGACGTGGCCGCCAATGGCATAGTCCTAGACCGCCTCAATGCTGAATGCCCCGGCTGGATGGACCCGAATTGAGGGCGGAAGGGAATTTATGACTTTCGGGCGATCTGGAAAGCTTCCCACCAATGCTGAGGTGGCATTGTGGTTTATAGCACATAGAGACGGTCTGACCGAGGCTGATTTGTCAGAACTTATGTTTGGCGAACGGAATCAGCCGCGGGTTCATCAGGACATCGACCTTTTGGAGAACGCTGGCCTGATACGGCGTGACCGATCGGTTTCACCACTCACTCTACATTCTGAAGTCGATAAGTGACCACCCGCAAAATCCTACAACTCCGCGACCCTTCGGAAACCACCGACGCCGCGCCCGCGCTCAAGAAGAAGGGGCGCGGGTGGGAGATTTCGGAGAAGCGGCTCGACGTGCTGCACGAGCAGGCGCGCGAGCTGCGGCGGCATTCGTCCGAGGCGCACAAGGCGCTCGCCAAGCGCTTCGCCGAGGCCGATCTCGGGCGTTACAAGTTCACCCGCCACATGGTGATCGGCAGCGCGATCGTCGATTTCGGCAATCACGTCCTCGGCCTCGCGCTGGCGATCGACGAAGACGGCCAGGACGACACCATCGCCAAGCGCCGCGACAAGAGCCTCGAGGCGGTCGGCGTGCGCGTCGAGCGGATCGCGGCGGCCGACATTCTGACCGACATCGACGCCGTGCTCCAGCGCATCACCATCGCGATGCGCGAACGCATCGCCGAGCGGAAACAGAAGGCGCGCGACCACGCCGCCGCCAACCCCAACCAGCACTATTCGCGGCCCAAGCGGCCAGCGGGGCGCTAATGTTCGTCCCCCACCCCTCCCCCCGTCGTCCCGGGCTTGACCTGGGACCAGGCTTTTCTTCTGCTGACCTCGCAAAAGGCAGCCTTGGCCCGGATCAGGTCCGGGCCGACGATTTGCTGAGATGATGTGAAAATGCTCGAAATCAACGACCTCCACGCCGCCGTCGCCGACAAGCCGATCCTCAAGGGCCTCTCGCTCACCGTGAACGCGGGCGAGGTCCATGCGATCATGGGCCCCAACGGCGCGGGCAAGTCGACGCTGTCCTACGTCCTCGGCGGGCGACCGGGGTACGAGGTGACGGGTGGCTCGGTCACCTTCACCCCC
>JAJYQP010000009.1 GCA_021794525.1 Pseudomonadota bacterium
TCTGCCCCGGCGGCACATGGCGCCGCGCGGGCGCGACCTCCTGCCAGTGGGCGACAAAGAAATCGCGCACTCCCGCCGCGCGCAGTACCGGCAGGCAGCGGTCGATGCCGAGGCCGTAGCAGTCCGCCTTGATCGCCGCACCTGCGCGGCCCGGCCGGCTCATACGGTCGAGCGCGCGCCAGTTGTGGGCGAGCGCCTCTGTGTCGATGCGAAGCCGCAGCGTGGGCGGCGGTGGCGTATGGGTCATCGCATCACGGCATGGCGGGCGAGACGGGCGGCGCGTGCGGATCCTCGCCGTCAGAGAAATCGCGTGGTGGCCCGCCCGGGATGCCCCACCAGGCGACCAGCAGCCCGAAGGCCATCACCGCCCAGCAATACCACAACCCTGCATAGGCATCGCCGGTAACCGCCACGATATAGCCCGCGATCAGCGGCAGGAACCCGCCGAGATAGCCCGCGCCGATATGGTAGGGGATCGACATCGAGGAATAGCGGATGCGCGCCGGGAACATCTCCGCCAGCAGCGCCGCCACCGAGCCATAGGTCAGCGCCGACAGCAGCCCGAGCGCGCATAGCAGGGCGACGATGCCGATGAGGTTCGGCAGCGACGGGGTCTGCTTAGCGAAATCGAAGCCCTTCGCTTCCAGCCCCGCCTGGAGCGCGACCTTGCGCCCGGCATCGTCGGCCATGTCGAGCGCCAGAGGCTCGCGCCCCACGGTCACGCGCGCCTCTCCGTCGGAATCGGACACCGAGTAGCTCACGCCCAGCGAGGTCAGGTCGGCGAGCAGCCGCCCGCACTCGGTCGCCTGCTTGCCGGCGAAGGGGTCGAAGGTGCACCCCTCGCCCGAGACGACCACCGGATTGGAGAGTGCGCTCGCGGCGAGGCCCGGGTTGCTCAACGCGCCGAGACCCCAGAAGATCGGGAACAGGAATACCAGCGTCGCAATGGCGCCGATGACGATCGGTTTCTTGCGTCCCACCCGATCCGACCATTTTCCAACCAGCACGTAAAAGCTCATCGAGATGAGCCCCGCGACCAGCACCACGATCTCGGTCACGCCCTCGTCCATCCGCATCGCGCCGCGCAGGAACGACAGACCGTAGAAAAACGCCGTGTACCAGATCACGGTCAGCACCCCGGCCACGCCGAACAGGGCCACGAAGATGCGCTTCTTGTTGCCGGGATAGGTGAAGCTCTCGATGAAGGGATTGCCCGCGGTCTCGCCCGCGGCCTTCATCGCCCGGAACACCGGGCTTTCGGACAGTTTGAGCCGCATCCACAGGCTTATGAGCAGCAGCACGATCGAGAGGAGAAAGGGCACGCGCCAGCCCCACGTCGCGAAGTCGTCAGCGGGTATTGCAGCACGGCACAGCAACACGACGAGGATCGACAGCACGAAGCCGCCGACCACGCTCGCCTGGATGAAGCTCGTGTAGAAGCCGCGCTTCTCCGGCGGAGCGTGTTCAGCGACATAGATCGCAGCGCCGCCGTATTCGCCGCCTAGCGCCAGCCCTTGCAGGATGCGCAAAGCGATGACTACGATCGGGGCTGCGATGCCGATGCTTGCCGCCGAGGGAATCAGGCCAACGCCCGCGGTAGCGATGCCCATCAGCGTCACGGTGACGAGGAAGGTGTATTTCCGCCCCAGCCTGTCGCCGAGGAAGCCGAACAGGATCGCGCCCAGCGGGCGGAAGCCGAAGCCGACCGCGAAACCGGCCCATACCAGCAGCAGCTCCAGCGTCTCGTTCCCGCTCGGGAAGAAGGCCTTGCCGATCAGCGCCGCGAGCGTGCCATAGATGAAGAAATCATACCATTCGAAGATCGTCCCCGCGCTGGAGGCGGCGATGACGAGGCGGATTTCCTTCGCGCTCGGTTCGCGGTGCGGCGCGGGCGCGGCGGTGCTCGCTTGCATGGATGTGTGGCTCTCCCTTTTCGGGCGGATCTAGTCGGCGGAAACCGGGTTGGAAAGCGCCGACATTGCCGCCTTCCACGGCAGGAGGATGGCCGCGTGGCGCGCGGGATGGTCGCGTGCGGGCGCCAAGACGGCAATACCGGGCCAGTCGGGCGCCTCGCCCGCCCCGCCCAGCCATTGCTCCAGCGTGTCGAGTGTCTCGCCGATCTCTCCAGCCCCCCGCCCGGTTGCGGCGCGCAGGAACAGCGCGGCGGCGGCCTGACCCATGGCGCAAGCGGTCACACGCGCACCGATGCGGGCAATGGTGTCGTCTGGAGCCCGTGCGAGGGCCAACTCGACCCTGCTCCCGCACACGCGCGACCGGGCTTCGCCGCGCATGGGCAAATCGCCACTTAGCGGGAAATCGGCGAGCGCGACCGCAAGGCCCAGCAACTCGGGCGTGTAAAGCACAGCCCCTCGCGGCGCCGTCATTGCTTTTCGCGGACGGGCTGGTCCTTGCGGATGTCTTCCCGCCGCTGTGCGATCATCTCGACCAAACTACGCGAGCCACCATCGACCAGGTCGTAGCTGCGCGCGGTTGTGATCCATGTCGGCCGCCCGCCAAAGCCCCATACCGTGTCGTAGCCGAGCACCAGCAGCGAGAAGCCGACAACGACCACCACCACGCCCTTGATCCCGCCGAAGCCGAAGCCGAGCACGCGGTCGATGGGGCCGAGCGGGGACTTGTGCGCCGCAGCGCCGAGGTTGTTGGCGATCACCTTCATCGCGGCATAGGGGATCAAAAGCAGGAGCGCGAAGGCGAGGATGGCGGTCGAGATGCCGTATCCCATGTAGCCTGCCAGCGCCATCGTCAGCGGGGTGTGGAGATAGCGGATCGCGAAGCCCGCGAATATCCATGCGACGAGCGAAAACACTTCCTGCACGAAGCCGCGCATGAAGCCGCCGACCGCCGCGATCGCGACGATGCCCAGCACGATGTAATCGAAACCCGTCATAACCCTGACGCGCGGTCTATGCGCTCGCCATGACCCGGTCAACGAGCTTGGCGAGCCTGCCGACCGCGCGATAGTCCATGCCCTTGACCGCAGGCGCAGCGTCGGGCGGACCGTAAGCGATGGAAAATCCCAGCTTCCCCGCCTCGCGCAAACGCAACCCGCCATGCGCGACAGGGCGCACCTCGCCCGCGAGGCTGACCTCGCCCAGCCACACGCTGCGGTCGGGCAAAGGCCGGTCGGCCAGCGCGCTGACGAGCGCGGCGGCGACCGCGAGATCGGCGGCAGGGTCGGCAAGGCGATAACCGCCCGCGACGTTGAGATAGACCTCGGCGGAGGAAAAGTTGAGCCCGCAGCGCGCCTCCAGCACCGCCAGCAGCATCGCCATCCGCCCGCTGTCCCAGCCCACCACCGCACGGCGCGGGGTGGCGCCCGACTGCAGCCGCACGATCAGCGCCTGGATCTCGACCAGCATCGGCCGCGTGCCCTCCATCGCCGGGAAAACCGCGCTGCCCGCCAGCGCCTCCTCCCGACCCGAGAGGAACAGGAGCGAGGGATTGGCGACCTCCTGCAACCCTTCTCCGGCCATGGCGAAAACCCCGATTTCGTCCACTGCGCCGAACCGGTTCTTGAGGCTTCTCAATATCCTGTACTGGTGACTTCGCTCCCCCTCGAAGCTCATCACGACGTCGACCATGTGTTCGAGCACGCGCGGTCCGGCGATAGTGCCGTCCTTGGTGACGTGCCCAACCAGCACCAACGCCGCGCCGGTTTCCTTGGCATAACGGATCAGCTCGAACGCACAGCCGCGCACCTGGCTGACAGTGCCGGGCGCGCCTTCGATGGTGTCGGAGAACATCGTCTGGATCGAATCGATCACCAGCAGCGCGGGCGGCGGCATCGCATGGAGGCTGGTGAGAATGTCGCGCACGCTGGTCGCGGCGGCGAGTTGCACCGGCGCATCGCCCAGCCCGAGCCGCGCCGCGCGCAACCGCACCTGCCCGGCGGCTTCCTCGCCGCTGACATAGACCGCGCTCGCTCCGCTCCGCGCAACCGCAGCGGCAGCCTGTAACAGCAGGGTGGACTTGCCAATCCCCGGATCGCCGCCCATCAGGATTGCCGAACCGGGGACGAAGCCGCCGCCCAGCGCCCTGTCGAACTCGGCAAGGCCGGTGGAGCGCCGCGCCGGCATTTCCCCCGGCTGGTCCAGCCCCGCGAACTCCACCGCCCTCCCGCCGCTCGACAGATCATGTTTCTGCGCAAACACCGTCGCGGGCGCGTCCTCCGCCAGCGTGTTCCACTCCGCACAGTCGGCGCACTGGCCCTGCCAGCGAGTATGGACGCTGCCACAGGCCTGGCAGACATAGCGACGTTTGGGCTTGGCCATGTCCGCGCGATAAACAGAACATTGCAGGAACGCAATTGCCAAGCATCTCGCCGTCCGCCACAACCATCCCCATGCGGCAGAAGGAACTGCGGATCGCGCTCGTCTGCTATGGGGGGGTCAGCCTCGCCGTCTATATGCACGGCGTTACGAAGGAACTGTGGCACCTCGCCCGGGCCAGCCGCGATCATCACGGGCGGGCGGGCCCGACCGGCGGGGTGGAAGGTGTCTACCGCGACCTGCTGTTCGCGCTCGAACGCGACCAGGGGCTTCGACTGCGGGTGCTGCCGGACATTCTCAGCGGGGCGAGCGCAGGCGGGATCAACGCGGTGTTTCTCGCCCAGGCGATCCATTCGGGCCAGTCGCTCGACCCGCTGACCGACATGTGGCTGGTGGAGGCCGACGTCGAGCGGCTGACCGATCCCGACGCGCGGCCACTTTGGCGCTTCGGCAAGATCTGGTTCCAGCCAGTCATTTCGTGGATACTGAGCCGTCCCGGCAACGCAATCAGCGAGAGCGTCGCGCCGGAAACCCGCGCCGAGGTGCGCCGCAAGGTCAGCCGCTTCACACGCGGCCGCTGGTTCCAGCCGCCCTTTTCCGGCCCCGGCTTCTCCAAACTGTTGCACCAGGCGTTCGTGGCGATGGCATCCGGGCCTGCCGATGGCCCGCTACTGCCCGCCGGGCACCCGCTCGACCTCTTCGTCACGGCGACGGATTTCCACGGGCACCGCTCAGTGCTGCGCCTCCATAGCCCGCCGCTGGCAGTGGAGAGCGAGCATCGTGTGCCGATCGGCTTTTCCGGGCGAGTACCGAAGGCGGGCGGAGTGGACTTCGCGGACCCGCTCGAACTCGTCTTCGCGGCGCGGGCCACGGCGAGCTTCCCCGGCGCCTTTCCCCCGGCCACTCTAGGGGAAATCGAGAGATTGGCGAGCGACGCGGGGTCCGAATGGGCAGGCCGCACACGTTTCATCGAGCGGGTGCTGCCCAAACAGCTCGCGCAGCAGCGGATCGCCGACCTCGCGCTGATCGACGGCTCGGTGCTGGTCAACAAGCCGTTCGAGGGTGCGATCGCGGCGCTGCACGGCCGCCCCGCGCAGCGCGAGGTGGACCGGCGTTTCGTCTACATCGATCCGCACCCACATCAGGTGCAGCGCCGCGATGGCGCGGACCGGAAGACAGTCGGTTTCTTCTCCGCAATCTTCGGCTCGCTTTCGACCATTCCGCGCGAGCAGCCGATTCGCGACAACCTGGAAACGCTGGAGGCGCAGAGCCGCGAGGCGATCCGGCTGCACCACCTCCTCGCCGCGCTACGGCCGCAGGTAGACGCGACGGTACAGAAGCTGTTCGGACGAACGTTGTTTCTCGACCGGCCAACGCCGAAGCGGCTCCGCGCCTGGCGCCAGCGCGCCCAGATCGAGGCGGCACA
>JAJYQP010000060.1 GCA_021794525.1 Pseudomonadota bacterium
CTTGCGATAGGGACGCCCCGCGACGAAGCCGCCTTCCTGGCTGGCGAAGAGGATACGGCGGTGGACCGGCTTCAACCCGTCGCGCACGTCCGGGAGGGCGCGAGCCACGATCACGCTCATCGCGTAGTCGAGGTAGCTGGTCTTCATCTCATCGACGATGTCGATGCGGGTATATTCGTCACCGCCGGATGGGGCGGGGAACATCATGTCGTTTTCGTCGGACAATTTTCTGCGTTTTCGTCTTTTGCTGGGCACGGCCCGGGACTGGCTACCGCCTTAGGCAAGACCCGTGAAAATTGCGACTCGGGAGTGCCCCGATGCCTTCCTCCCCCCCGTCTTTTCCACATGCGCGCCACCTGAACCCGGGAAACCGGCGGCATTCAATGGACATTCACGCTGTGAAAGGCACAAGCGTTGCATTGCGAAGGCAAGCGGGGCATCTCAACCGATATCGAACACCAGCCCCGCTGGCGCGCATTCTTGCCATCTCTGTGGAGAGAGACATCATGACTTTCAGCCGTAATTCCGCCCGCACTGCGCTTGTCCGGCGCCTGGCGTCCCCGCTCGCGCTTGCTACCGTCGCTTCGCTCGGTATCGTTGGCGTCCATGCACCCGCAGCGGCGCAGAAGCAGGCCAAGCCGGCCAAGCCGGCCAAGGCGAACTATTCGAAGGAGTTCGTCGCAGCCTACAAGCCGATCGAGACGCAGGCGGCGGCGGCCGGTGCCGATTTCAACGCGCTCAAGGCGTCGGTCCCCGGTCTCGTCGCCGCGGTGAAGACCGAGGATGACAAGATGGCGGCAGGCCGAATGATCCTTCAGATCGGCCAGAAGACCTCCGACTATTCGCTGTCCCTCCAGGGCGCCGACCTGATGCTGGCAAGCGGCAGGGCGGATGCCGCCCTGACCGGCCAGCTGAACTTCGCGGCCGCTCAGATGGCCTACAACCTCAAGGATTACGTCAGGGCGCGGACCTACGTCCAGTCCGCGATCGACGCCGGGTACAGCGAGAACGATCCGCAACTCCTGCTCGCCGAATCCTACTGGGCCGACAAAAAGTATTCGGAGGGGCTCAAATACCTCGCCGACACCATCGCCGCTCGCAAGGCCGCTGGTCAGCCCGTGAGCGAAGCGTGGGTCAAGCGCGCGCTTGCGACGGCCTACAGCAACCAGCTCAATGACGAGGCGCGGCGCTGGGGCCTGATGTATGCCCGCGATTTCCCGAGCGCTTCGAGCTGGGGTGATGCGATCGCCATCGCGATCAACACCGGCGACTATGCGCCGCCCGAGATGCTCGACCTCCTGCGGCTGGCGCGCCGGACCAACACCATCCGTACCAAGGGGATGTATCTCGAATACATCGATGCGGCAGATGCCCGGAAGCTGCCCAACGAGGTGATCCAGGTGCTCGACGCGGGCACGGCGGCTAAGCTCGTCGATCCCAGCGTCCAGGTCGTCAAGGAAGCGCGGGCCAGCGCGACGGCGCGCCTTGCTGCCGACAAGACCGAGCTGCCCTCGCTCCAGCGCGATGCGTCGGCCGCGGGCGCCAAGCTGGTGACGGTGCAGGCGGCTGCCGACACGCTTCTCAGCTACGGCAAGTGGGCCGATGCCGAGACATTGTACACCAAGGCGCTTGGCTTGCCCGGTGCGAACACCGCGCTGCTGCTGACCCGCCTCGGCATCGCCCAGATCGAGCAGGGCAAGTATGCCGATGCGCAGACGACACTCGCCAAGGTGACCGGCGTGCGTCAGCCGATCGCGGCGCTGTGGGCGCTCTACGCGGCGCAGAAGGCCGTTCCGTCGCCCGTCCCCGCGCCGGGCGCGCCGACCACCTGAGCCGTAACTGAAGGTCGCGATACAAGGGCGTCGGAGCGATCCGGCGCCCTTTTTTTCTGGCTCAGATTACCGGGGCGAAGTCGCCGCTAGCCTCGTCCAGAAGGTGCAGGACGCCGTCGGAGATCGCAAAGAACGCACCGCGCAACCTCAGGCGCCCGCGCTTCTCCAGCTCCTCGACACATGGAAAGGTTCGCAAGTTGGCCAGGCTGACCTTGACGCCAGCCATTTCCATCGCGCGTTCCGCTTCACGACCCTCGGTGCCATGGCGGAGCACCACCTCCTCCCGTGCATCGTCCAGCAGATCGATCCAGTCGGCGATAAAACCGCCGCTGCCAGGCTCGGTCCCACGCATCGACTGTGTGAGGGCGGCCTTGCAGCCGCCGCACATGCCATGCCCCATCACCACGATCTCGCGCACCTTGAGGAACTGGACCGCAAATTCCAGCGCAGCCGAGACGCCGTGATGGCCCGGTGTGGTCTCGAACGGCGGCACCATCGCAGCGACGTTGCGAACGACGAATATCTCGCCCGGATCGACATCGAAGATCTGTGCCGGGTCCACACGGCTGTCGGAACAGGCGATGACCATGATGCGCGGCTCCTGCCCTTCGCGCAGGGCGGCCCAGCGCTCGCGGCGCGGTGTCCAGGCGTTCGCACGGAAGCGGCGGTAGCCTTCGATGAGGCCGGCAAGTTCGGGAGAGGGCGAGCTGGTCATGGCCTGCGCTGATGGCGCCCGGCATTGCGCCTGACAAGCCCCCCGCCTAGATGGGCGCCATGAACGATCTCTCGAGTGCTCCCGCGATTCCCAGTGACCGGTCGCCGCGCCACCGCAAGCCCGACTGGATTCGCGTGAAAGCCCCGGTGAGCGAGGGCTATCACGAGACGCGCCGCCTGATGCGCGACCTGAAGCTCAACACCGTGTGCGAGGAAGCCGCCTGCCCGAACATCGGCGAGTGCTGGACCAAGAAGCACGCGACCGTGATGATCCTGGGCGACGTCTGCACGCGCGCCTGCGCCTTCTGCAACGTGAAGACCGGTATGCCGCGCATCGTCGATCCGATGGAGCCGGAGAACGTCGCCGTCGCGGCGGGCAAGATGGGGCTCGAGCACATTGTCGTCACCAGCGTCGACCGAGACGATCTGCCCGACGGCGGGGCAGGGCAGTTCGTAAAGGTCATCAAGGCGCTCCGACGCGAGACGCCGAACACGACGATAGAGATCCTGACCCCCGACTTCCGCGGCAAGATGCGCGCGGCGGTGGAGGCGATTTGCGAAGCCGGGCCGGACGTTTACAACCATAACCTCGAAACCGTGCCCAAGCTCTACCCGACCATTCGCCCGGGCGCGCGCTATTACGCCTCGCTGCGACTGCTGGAAGAGGTCAAGGCGCACGATCCGATGATCTTCACCAAGAGCGGCATCATGCTCGGGCTGGGCGAACAGCGGCTGGAGGTGCACCAGGTGATGGACGACATGCGCAGCGCCGGGATCGATTTCATCACCATGGGGCAATATCTCCAGCCTACGCCCAGGCATGCCGCGGTGGAGGAGTTCGTGACCCCCAAGGCCTTTGCCGCCTATGGCGCGATCGCGCGGGCGAAGGGCTTCCTCCAGGTCGCCGCCAGCCCGCTTACGCGGTCCAGCTATCACGCGGGCGACGACTTCGCGGCGATGCGCGACGAACGGGCGCGGCGGCTCGCCAAAGCGGGCGCCTGATGCCGGGCATCCGCGAGGTCCAGGCCTTGCCTTACAGCGTGGAGCAGATGTTCGACCTGGTCGCCGACGTCGCCCGCTACCCCGAATTTCTCCCGTGGGTGGTGGCAACCCGCGTCAGGACCGACAGCGAAACCGAGATGGTCGCCGACATGCTGGTCGGCTTCGGTGCGATCCGGGAAAAGTTTACCTCGCGGGTCACGAAAGACCGGCCGAACCTTCTCACCGTCCACTATGTCGACGGTCCCCTGCGCGACCTCGACAATCGCTGGGCGTTCCGGCCTCTCGACACGGGATCGTGCGAGATCGACTTCTGCGTCGAGTTTTCATTCAAGAACAAGATTTTCGAGGCGCTGGCCGGGCAATATTTCGACCGCGCCTTCCGCCGGATGGTGGCGGCCTTCGAGCAGCGCGCGAGCGAGCTCTACGGCGCCTCCACTGCCGGCGCGTACGGCTGATCGGGAAGCAGCAGTTCCAGCGCGCACATTGCCGCCTGCAAGCGGATCGCCGAGCGGGACGTGCCATCGAATATCCTGTGCTCACCGTCCGGCCGATCCTCCTGCCCGCGCTCCGCCTTTGCGAACACGACAAAGCCGACGGGCTTCATCTCGCTCCCGCCATCCGGGCCGGCAATTCCGGTCACGGCCACCGCAACATCCGCCCTGCTGCGCCTGAGCGCACCCTGCGCCATGGCCCAGGCCGTGGCGATCGAGACCGCGCCGAAGGTCTCGATCAGGTCCGACGCGACGCCCAGGCAATCCGTCTTGGCTTCATTCGAATAGGTGACGTAACCGCGGTCGAGGACGGCAGAGCTCCCGGGGATCTCCGTGAGCGCGGCGGCGACGAGGCCGCCGGTGCAGCTTTCTGCGACCGCTACTCGTCGTCCGATCGCACGGTTTGCCTCGACTACCCGACGGGCGAACATGACCAGTTCGGGAGGAAGCAGGGGATTCTCGTCCATTAGCCCTTCTACCACACTTGCAGCGTGGCGACCGCCTGTGCCGCGATTCCCTCGCCGCGGCCGGCAAAACCGAGCCCTTCGGTGGTCGTCGCCTTCACGTTGACCGAAGCGGTCGGGACACCGAGCAGTTCCGCAATGCGCGCCCGCATGGCGTCGCGGTGCGGGCCGATTTTGGGCCTCTCGCAGATGATCGTGCAATCCGCATGGGCAATTGCGTAGCCCGCCTGTGCCGCAAGCGCGACCGCGTGCTCGACGAAGCGGGACGAGGCGGCGCCGCGCCACTTGGGGTCGGAGGGCGGGAAATGCGTTCCGATATCTCCCGCCCCGATCGCGCCCAGGATGGCATCGACGAGTGCGTGCAGGACGACATCGGCATCGCTGTGCCCGGCCAGCCCCTTGTCGTTGGGGACCAGCACGCCGCCGAGCCATAGCTCCTCTCCCGATGCGAGGCGGTGGACGTCATAGCCCATGCCGACACGGATCGAGGGTCTGATCGCCGCGAAGTCGCTGGCGAAAGTCAGTTTCTGCAAGCGCTCGTCTCCCTCGACCAGGCCGATCGATCCGTCCGCGGCGCGGATTACCTGCGCGTCATCGCCGGCGTCCGGCGCACCGGTCCATCCGCGATGCGCCGCGAGAATGTCGGCAAACCGGAATGCCTGCGGGGTCTGGACCCGGCGCAGCGTCTCGCGCCCGGCGGTGCCGGACATCAGCCCGTTCGCCGCGACGGCGACACTGTCGACGATCGGGAGCGCGGGGATAGCGCCGGGCGTCGCGTCGAGCGCCGCGAGCAAATCCGCCACGACCTTTGGTGGCAGATCGGGCCGTGCCGCATCGTGGATCAGCACTCGCTCGGGCGGATCGTTCGCCAATTGTTCGAGCGCGGTGCGGACCGATTCCTGGCGCGTGGCGCCGCCGGTGACGAACTCCACCCGATCGAGACCAGCGAGAGCCTCTCCCGCCATTTGGTCTGCACCCCCGGGAATGGCGACGATCACCCGCGCCGCGCCGCAAGCCAGCAGCGTCTCGACGGAGTGACGCACGACCGGCTTGCCGCGCCAGCGCACGAATTGCTTGGGGACGGGCTGACCGGCGCGCAGCCCTTGTCCGGCGGCAACGACGATCGCCGAGAACGGCGGCAGGGTCGGGGCAGGGGGCATTGCGCCGCGCGGGCTAGCCGCTTGCCTCCCATGCTGCAATGCACTATCGGCTGCACAAATTTTAGGCATCGCCCCGTGACATCGCTTCCCCTCCCTCCGCCGCTGCGGCCTCTCGACGTTGGCCCTGTCCGCGTCGAGACGCCGGTGGTGCTCGCGCCCATGACCGGCGTGACCGACCTGCCGTTCCGGCGGCTCGTGCGCCGCTATGGCTCGGGTCTCAACGTCACAGAGATGATCGCTAGCGAGGCGGCGATCCGCGAAACGCGCCAGTCCGTACAGAAAGCGGCGTGGGACCGGATCGAGGAGCCGGTGTCGATGCAGCTTGTCGGCTGCGACCCGCTCTCGATGGCGGAAGCGGCGAAGCTCCAGGAAGGCAATGGCGCGGCGATCATCGATATCAATTTCGGCTGCCCGGTCCGAAAGGTCGTTGGCACGCTCGCCGGCAGCGCGCTGATGCGCGAGGTGCCGCTGGCGACGCGGCTGATGGAAGCGACGGTCAAGGCGGTGAAGGTGCCGGTCACCGTAAAGATGCGGATGGGCTGGGACCACGCCAGCCTGAACGCTCCCGAACTCGCCCGCATCGCGGAAGACCTCGGGGTCAGGATGATCACGGTTCACGGCCGCACGCGCAACCAAATGTATTCGGGCAGCGCCGACTGGGCGTTCGTGCGCAGGGTGAAGGAGGCGGTTTCGATCCCCGTCATCGTGAACGGCGACATCTGCACCATCGAGGATGCCGCAAAGGCGCTGGCGCAGTCGGGCGCGGACGGGCTGATGATCGGGCGCGGCGCCTATGGCAAGCCGTGGCTGCTGGGCCAGGTGATGCACTGGTGGCGGACGGGCGAACGGCGCGCCGACCCGGAGATCGCCGAGCAATACGGCGTCATGGTCGAGCATTACCGCGCCATGCTGGAGCACTATACGCCCGAGGTGGGGGTGAAAATCGCGCGCAAGCACCTCGGATGGTACACCAAGGGGCTGCCGGGATCGGCGGATTTTCGCAACCAGGTCAACTTCATCGCCGACCCCGCACAGGTTCTCGGCGAGCTCGAGCGCTTTTACGAGCCCTTCATCCTGCGGCGCGCGGCGTGACCGAGGTGCTGGCAGGGCCCGACGCGGCCAGCCAGATCGGCGGGCTTATCTTCGGAGTGCTGTTGCTCGATCCCGACAGCCGCATCACGGAAGCCAACCCTTCCGCCGAAAGCCTGCTCGGGCAAAGCGCACCGCGGCTCGTCGGCAAGACGTTCGGCGATATCGTGGAGATCGTCGATCCGCGCGTGCGCGCGAGCATGGAGCAGGTCGACGCCCCGCTGCTGGCACGCGACGTTGCGATCGCGACCGGGGCTGGCGAACGGCGGATCAATATCACCAGCTCCCCCATGCTCACCCATCCCGGGTGGCGGACGATCACGCTCAGCGAAAGCGGTATGGATCGCGGCGAACAGGGCGAGGATGCCGATGTCCGCGCGCCCGCCATTCTCGCGCATGAGATCAAGAATCCGCTCGCAGCAATCCGCGGGGCGAGCCAGCTCCTCGCCCGCCGTGTCGAACCTCGCGACAGGGCGCTGGCGGAAATCATCACGGGTGAGACCGACCGCATCGCGGGCCTGCTGGACCGGATGCAGATTCTCGGACGCACCGCGCACGTTTCCGCCGAGCCGTGCAACCTGCACGAGGCGATCCGCAGCGCGACTGCAACCGTCCGGGCGGCCCGCGGAAGCGAGATCGAGTTCGTCGAGGAGTTCGACCCCTCGCTGCCGCCCGTCCTCTCCGACCGGAGCGCGCTGGAGCAGGTGCTCATCAACCTCGTCGCCAATGCCTGCGATGCTTGCGAGAGCGCCGAGACTCCGCGTGTCGAGGTGCGCACACGCTTCGTGAGCGGGCTGGTGCTGAACATCATCCGCCTCGGCAAGGCGACGCGCCTGCCGGTCGAGATCGTCATCAGCGACAATGGCCCCGGCATCGCGCCCGAACTGCGCGACCACATCTTCGAACCTTTCGTGACCAGCAAGCGGCACGGCCAGGGGCTCGGGCTAGCGCTCGTGCGCAAGCTGGTCCGCGACATGGGTGGTCGCATCGCGCACGAGCGTGACGAGGCGCTGGGCCTCACCCAGTTCCGCATCAATCTGGCGATGGCCGAAAGGGCGAAGCCATGAGCGCTCAGGTCCTGCTGGTCGAGGACGACCGCTCCATCGCGACCGTCATCGGGGAGGCGCTGCGCGAGGAGGGCTACGAAGTCGTCCCCTGCACTTCGCTGGCGCGCCGCGACGAGCTTCTGGCCACCGGGCGCTACGATCTCATGGTGACCGACGTCATGCTCGCCGACGGGGACGGGCTGACGTCCTTGGGTTCGGTTCGAGATCGGGCTCCGGATATGCCGGTGATCGTGCTGTCGGCGCAGAACACGCTCGACACCGCGGTCCGCGCCAGCGAGAGTCAGGCGTTCGAGTATTTCCCCAAGCCTTTCGACATCGACGAATTCGTCCGCGCCGTCGGGCAGGCGCTGGCGCGGCCGGGACCGGGCGCGAGCGAGGGCCGGGACGAGACCTCGCAGGCGATGCCATTCATCGGCCGCAGTCCGGCGATGCAGGGCGTCTATCGCATGATCACACGGGTCCTGCGCAACGACCTCACCGTCCTCGTCACCGGCGAATCGGGCACCGGCAAGGAGCTGGTGGCGGAGGCGGTCCACCAGCTCGGTCATCGCCGGACCGGGCCCTTCGTCGCGGTCAATACCGCCGCGATCCCCCGCGAGCTGATCGAAAGCGAACTGTTCGGGCATGAGCGGGGCGCCTTCACCGGTGCGGTGTCGCAAGCAATCGGCAAGTTCGAGCAGGCTAACGGGGGCACGCTGTTCCTGGACGAGATCGGCGACATGCCGCCCGAGGCGCAGACGCGGCTGCTGCGGGCGCTCCAGTCCGGCCGCATCCGCCGCGTGGGCGGGCGGCAGGAAATCGCCATCGACGTGCGCATCGTCGCTGCCACCAACCGCGACCTGCAAGCCATGATAGCCGACGGGACCTTTCGGGAGGACCTGTTCTATCGCCTCAATGTCGTGCCGATCCACCTGCCGCCCTTGCGCGAGCGGCGCGAGGATATCGCGGCGCTGGCGCGGCACTTCCTGTTCCAGGCCGAGGAAGAGGGGTTGCCGCGCCGCTCCATCGACGACAGCGCCATTGCGGCCCTCTCGGCCCGCGAATGGCGCGGTAATGTCCGCGAGCTGCGCAACGCGATGTTCCGCGTTGCGCTGGTTTCGCGCGAAAGTATCATCGATGCCGGTACCATCGAGGACAGCCTCGGCCAGAGCGAGCGCGCCGGTCCTGCTGAGAGCAAAGGTGGGTTAGCCCAGGCGGTGGAGCGCTGGCTGGCGACCACTCGGCCACCCGACGGGACGCTCTATCACCAGGCGGTCGCCGAGCTGGAGAAGCCACTTTTCGCCCATGTGCTCGAACGCACCAGGGGCAACCAGATCGCAGCCGCGCGATTGCTCGGTATCAACCGCAACACGCTCAGGAAACGCCTGACCGATCTCGACATGGGCGGGTTTCGTCGGGAGTAGCGCCCCGGTCGGCGGATTTCGCTTGCCAAAAAGCCACAGTGGAGTTGTATCCATGCCACGATGGCAAGCCAGGCCCGCTCCGACCACGCCGCCTCCCCGCGCTGGCTGCGCCGGATCATCGTGACCTCGCGCCGGTCGAACATCTTTCTCCTGATCGGAATGCTGTGCGCGTTGATCCTGCTGGCGATGGCCGCAGGGGCCTATGATGCCTTCACCAACACGCCGGGCGGGGGGGAACTCCTGCCGACCCGGCAGGTCGCCTTCTACCTGATCGGCGGGCTGATCCCGGCTATCGGTCTGCTGGTTCTGTGGGGGCGGCGAATGGCGCTGAAGCGCGCCGCGGGAAGTACCGCGCGGCTCCATGTCCGGCTCGTGTTCCTGTTCTCGCTTATCGCCGCCGTGCCCACGCTGCTGGTGGCGGGCTTTGCCGCGGTCCTGTTCCAGTCCGGCGTCGATTTCTGGTTCTCCGACGATTCGCGCGGCCTGATGGCCAATGCGAACAAGCTCGCCGAAAGCTATTACGCGCAGAACCAGGAGGATGTCGCCAACCACACGATCGCGATGGCAAGCGACCTTCGCTATTACCTCGAGCGCGTCTCGCTGGTGAGCGAGAACTGGCCGACGCTGTTCCGCTACCAAGCCGAGAACCGCGACATTACCGAGAGCGCAATCCTCCAGCAGCAGCGCGACGGCAGCCTCAGGACCGCCTTCGTTTACGGCCTCGGCAAGGACAACGATCCCGCCAGCTTCGTCGCGACCGCACTGCCTACGCTGAACAAGGGCCAGCTCGTCACGGTGAGGGGAGGGCCGATCCGCATCGAGGCGGTCGCCCCGATCGACCGGGCGAGCGGCGTCTATCTCTACACGGCGCGCAATGCCGAGGCCGATTCCTTCCGTAGCTGGGAGGCGGCAAAATCCATCGCTGCCGCCTATGACGTGCTCACCGGACGGGCCCGGGCCCTGCAATTGCGGTTCAACCTCGCGCTGTTCTTCGTGAGCCTGGCGCTGGTGGGTTTCGCGGTGTGGTTCGCACTACGCTTTGCGGACCGGCAGGTCGAGCCGCTGACCGACCTCGTGCTGGCTGCTCGCAAGGTCGGCGCGGGCAATTTCAGCCTGCGCATGGAAGGGCGGCAAGGCGGCGACGAGATCGGGCTTCTCAACCGCGCCTTCAACCGGATGACCGCGCAGCTGGAAAAGCAGACCGATGCGCTGGTCGGCGCCAATCGCCAGTTGGAGGAGCGACGCGGCTTCATCGAAGCCGTCATCCAGTCGGTCAGCGCCGGGGTCATGTCGGTCGACAGCACGGGGGCAATCCAGCTGATGAATGCGCCGGCGCAGGCCCTGCTGCTCGGCGCTGCGGCAGGCGATGCGCAGGACCGGCACATCGACGACGTCGCGCCGCAGATCGCGGCCATGATCGCGGCCAATCTGCGGCAGGGCATCATCAGCCACTCCAAGTCGGGCGAGCTTCTGACGCTCGCCGTCAAGATCGCGCCGGAGAAAGATGGTCACGTGGTGACGTTCGAGGACATCACCCGCCAGCTTCTCGACCAGCGGCAGGCGGCGTGGTCCGATGTCGCCCGGCGCATCGCGCACGAGATCAAGAATCCGCTCACGCCCATTCAGCTCGCCACCGAGAGGCTGCGGCGCCGGTATCGCAAGCAGATCGTGCAGGATGCCGAGCTGTTCGACGAGCTCACCAGCACCATTGTCCGCCAGGTCGGCGGGCTGCGGCAGATGGTGGACGAGTTCTCCTCCTTCGCGCGCCTGCCCAAGCCGGTATTCCGGCACGAGGACGGGCTGGACCTCGTCCGGCAGGCGCTGTTCCTGCAGGAAGTCGCGCATCCGGAGATCGACTACATGCTCGCCGGGGATGCCGGGGTTGCGATCCCGATCCAGTGCGATCGACACCAGTTCGGCCAGGCGATGACCAATGTGCTCAAGAACGCCGCCGAAGCGATCGAGGCGCGGCGGCGCGATACGGAACCCGACTATCGCGGGCGGATCGAGGTCACCATCGACGCCACCGAAAACGCGCTGACGGTTAGCATCGGGGACAACGGCATCGGGTTGCCCACGGATCGCGAGCGCATTCTCGAACCTTATGTCACGACCCGGGAGAAGGGCACCGGCCTCGGCCTCGCGATTGTGAACAAGATCGTGGAGGAACACGGCGGCGAGATGATCTTCTCACCGCGCGAAGACGGCGGGACGGTCGTTACTTTGCGCTTCGCCCGCGCCCCACAGCACACATCCTTCGCGTCGCAGGGCGCAGACAGTTAGTCGAGGCACACATGGCACTGGAAATCCTCGTGGTAGATGATGAGCGCGACATCCGCGAACTGGTGGCCGGGGTGCTGAGCGACGAAGGCTACGTCTGCCGCACCTCCGGCGATAGCGCGGGCGCTCTCGAGGAGATCGACCGCAAGCGGCCGAGCCTCGTGCTCCTCGACGTCTGGCTTCATGGCAGCCCGATGGACGGGCTCGAAGTTCTCGATGCCATCAAACAGCGCGAGCCCGATCTTCCGGTTATCATCTTCTCGGGTCACGGCAACATCGACACCGCGGTTTCGGCGGTCAGCCGCGGCGCGATGGATTTCATCGAGAAGCCGTTCGAAGCGGAAAAGCTGCTCCACCTGGTCGAGCGCGCGACCGAAACCGAGCGTCTGCGCCGCGAGAACACCCGGCTCAAGGGCGCCGTACCGATGGGCGAGGAGTTCACCGGCAACAGCGTGTCGATCAACGCGGTGCGCGCGACGCTGAAGCGCGTTGCCGGCACCGGCAGCCGGGTGCTGATCACGGGGCCGGGAGGCTCAGGCAAGGAAGTGGCCGCGCGCCTGCTCCACGCCTGGAGCAATCGCGTGGACAAGCCTTTCGTCACGGTCAACTCAGCGCGAATCACCCCCGAACGCTTCGAGCACGAGCTGTTCGGCGAGGAGCAGGAGGGGCGGCTGCTGCGGGCAGGGCTGCTCGAGATGGCCGACGGCGGCACGCTCTACCTCGACGAGGTCGCCGATATGCCGCTGTCGACCCAGGCCCGCATCCTGCGTGTCCTTACCGAACAGAGCTTCGTGCGGGTGGGGGGATCGCGGCAGATTGGCGTCGATGTTCGCGTGGTGTCATCCTCGGCGCGAGACCTTGCCCGCGAGATGGAGGAAAAGCGTTTCCGCGAGGACCTGTTCTACCGCCTCAACGTGGTGCCCGTCACGATCCCCTCGCTCGCCGACCGTCGGGACGATATCCCGGCGCTGGCCGAGCATTTCTTCACCCGCTACGCCTCGGAGCAGGGGTTGCCAGCGCCGCGCATCAGCGACGAGGCGATGGCCGCGCTCCAGGCCTATGATTGGCCCGGCAACGTCCGCCAGCTGCGCAACGTCGTGGAGCGTGCGATCATCCTCACTCCGCGTGACAAGCTGGACGTCATCGAAACCGAGATGCTGGGGGAGGAGATCACTAACGGGCGGGCCGGCGCCGGCAGTGCCATGGCCGCGCTGATGGGCGCCCCGCTGCGCGAGGCGCGCGAAAGCTTCGAGCGAGAATATCTCGCCGTTCAGATCCGGCGATTTTCGGGAAACATCTCCAAGACGGCCAGTTTCATCGGCATGGAGCGGTCCGCGCTCCACCGGAAACTCAAGCTGCTGGGCATGGTCGATCGCAAGGGCGACGACGCGCTCGACTGACGAAGTGCAAAATCGAGGTCGCAAAGGAAAAAGACCGTTTGCGGTAACACGACCAAACACCATATTATGCGGACCAGCGGACGCGGCGATGTTGGGATGATCGCCGCTATCCAGATCGCGGGCGGTGGGCGCTCGCCAACAAGAAGGACGAAACCATGGCATCCGAACGTACCCTCTCCGCGCGACCGCGAGCCGCAAGTCCCGAACCGGATGCCGCCCCGCCGGTCGGCCCTGCCGCAGGCGGCAAGGCTCAAAGCCTACAGGACGCCTTCCTGAACACGCTCCGCCGGTCGAAGACGCCGGTCACCATGTTCCTGGTCAAGGGCGTGAAGCTGCAGGGCATCGTCACCTGGTTCGATAATTTCTCGATCCTACTGCGCCGCGACGGTCAGTCGCAGCTTGTCTACAAGCACGCGATCTCGACCATCATGCCGGCGAGCCCGATGGATGCGGAACAGTTCCACACCGTCCCCTCCGTCGGCAAGCAGCGGCTGCTGCAGGACGTGTTCCTCAGCCGCATCCGCGAGGCGGAGGCACCGGTGACGATGTTCCTCGTCAATGGCGTGATGCTGCAAGGCCGGATCGCCGCCTATGACCTGTTCTGCATGTTGCTGGAGCGCGACGGCTACGTCCAGCTTGCCTACAAGCACGCGGTCTCGACCATCCAGCCCGCGACGCCGGTCGACCTGAGCGAGGATTTCGAGGGCGACGCCTCCTGAATTTCGGCGAAGATCTCGATGGCGAAGTTACCCGCGGGGCGCGGGCGCTCGTGGTGTGCCCGGACATCCGCGGCCAGCGCCACGACCTGGCGGCGGAGGAGCGGCTGGAGGAGGCGCGTGGGCTCGCGCTCGCCATCGGGTTGGTCGTTGCCGAGAGCATGATCGTGCCGGTGCGCGATGTGCGGCCCAACCTGTTGTTCGGGTCGGGCCAGGTCGACAACATCGCCGTCGCCTGCGAGCAGGCCGGAGCGGAACTGCTTGTCGTCGATGGCGCGCTGACCCCGATCCAGCAGCGCAATCTGGAGGACCGGCTCAAGCGCAAGGTCATCGACCGGACCGGGCTGATCCTCGAAATCTTCGGCGAGCGAGCCGCAACGGCCGAAGGGCGCTTGCAGGTCGAACTCGCGCACCTCGACTATCAGCAGAGCCGGCTGGTCCGCAGCTGGACCCACCTCGAGCGCCAGCGCGGCGGCTTCGGTTTCCTCGGCGGCCCGGGTGAAACCCAGATCGAGGCGGATAGGCGCATGATCCGTCAGCGCATGGGCCGATTGCGCCGCGAGCTGGAGCAGGTGCGCAAGACCCGCACGCTTCATCGGGAAAGACGGGGACGGGCGCCCTGGCCGATAATCGCCCTGGTCGGCTATACCAACGCCGGGAAATCGACGCTCTTCAATCGGTTGACGGGCGCAGATGTGATGGCCGAGGATCTGCTGTTCGCGACGCTCGACCCAACGATGCGCGCTATTGCACTGCCAGGGGTCGAGAAGGCGATCCTCTCCGACACCGTCGGCTTCATTTCCGACCTGCCCACCCAGCTCGTCGCGGCTTTCAGGGCAACGCTCGAAGAGGTGACCGCAGCGGACATCATCCTCCACGTACGCGACATGGCGAACGAGGCGGCCGGCGCGCAGAAGGCGCAGGTGCTGTCCATTCTCGAGGACCTCGGCGTCATTGCGGAGGAGGGCAGCGAGAGCCGAATTCCGATCCTCGAGGTCTGGAACAAGTGGGACGCGGTCGGACCCGATCGGAGGGATGAGCTGGAACCGGTCGCCCAGACCGCCGATGATGTCGCGGTCATCTCCGCCGTGACGGGGGAGGGGGTGGAGGCTCTGCTGGCCTGCCTCGGCGGTTTGTTGACCGGCGCGGCCACCACTCTCGAACTCGTTCTACCCGCGAGCGATGGACGGCGCCTGGCATGGCTTCACGCGCATGGCGAGGTGATCGAGGACGTCGCGGTGAGCGAGAGCGAACGGCGCATCACCGTGCGCCTGAACGCCAAGGAACGTGGCCAGTTCGAGACGCTGTAGCTTATTCGGCAGCCTTCACGGCCTGCCAGTGGGCTTCCTGTTCCTCCAGCGGCAAAGTCGGAAATGACGCACCGGCGCGCGCTTCCATCGCCCGGTAGCGCCGTTCGAACTTGGCATTGCCGTGGCGTAGCGCCTGCTCGGCATCGATGCCGTAGCTGCGGACGAGGTTGACCACCGCGAACAGGAGATCACCGGCTTCCTCGAACAGCTTGTCCTCGGGCGCATCCTCCAGCTCCGCGAGTTCCTCGATCACCTTTGCCCGCGGGCCGTCGCGGTCGGGCCATTCGAACCCGTCGCGCGCGGCGCGCTTCTGGAGCTTGTGCGCGCGCATCAGGGCCGGAAGCGCCACGGCGACCCCGTCCATCGCGCTGGTCGCGCCGGACGCCGAGCGCTCCTCCGCCTTGAGCGCTTCCCAGCGCTGCTCGTCCATTGTGCCGGTCCCGTCGCCGAAGACGTGCGGATGGCGGGCTTCCATCTTGTCCGAGATCGCCCGGACCACATCGGCGAAGGCGAAGTGACCGGCTTCCTCGGCCATGCGGGCGTGGAAGACGACCTGGAACAGGAGGTCGCCGAGCTCGCCGCGCAGGTCCGTCATGTCGCGGCGAGCAATGGCATCGGCGACCTCGTAAGATTCCTCGATCGTATAAGGCGCTATGGTCGAGAAATCCTGCGCCAGATCCCATTCGCATCCGCGTTGAGGGTCGCGAAGCCGGGCCATGATGGCGAGGAGGCGGGCGGTTTCGGCTTCGGCGTCACTCATATCTCAGACTGATAATATATATTATGTAAAATACAGTGGTGCGCGGTGCGGTCAGCCACCTTGAACCACCGAAATGAACAGCGTGATTACGAGAAAGATGCCCACCCAGATGAAACCAAGCCGCAACCCCTTCGGCCAGTCCAGTCCGCGTCCGCGAAGACCGGACGCGACGAGAACCAGCCAACCGACCAGCGCGACAAGGCTCACGATCTGGAACTCGTTCATGCGCGCCACTCCAGCCCGTCATACCCGACGACCACACCCTTCGGAACTTCGCCCGAGAGCGTCGCATAATCCATGCTCTTGTCGAGATGCGTCAGGATCATCCGGCGGGCCTTGGTCCTGGCCTTCAGCTCCAGCGCCATGCCGAGATGCGCGTGGGTCGGATGCGGATCCCGGCGCAGGCAGTCGCATACGATCAGATCGGCACCGGCGAAAGTTTGCACCATCGCATCTGTAATCGCGCTGAAGTCCGTCGCGTAAACGACCGATTTATCTTGCTCTTCGAACCGGAAACCGGTGCTCGTGGTCGGTCCGTGCGGCATTTCGACCCAATCGACCGCGAAACCGGCAATCAGGCGCATGCCCAACGGCTTGATCTCGCACAGCGTCGGGTAACCGTGCTGACCTTCGAAGATGTAGTCGAAGCGGCGTTTCAGGCGCTCGACCGTCGCAGGACTGGCGAAACCGGGCACCGGATTGCTGCGCCCGTAGCGCATGACGCGCAGATCGTCGATGCCATGGCAATGGTCGGCATGATCGTGCGTCCAGAGCACGGCATCGAGACGGTCGATCCCGTGCCGCAGAAGCTGCTCGCGAAGATCGGGCGACGTATCGACAAGGATTCGCTGGCCGGCCGCGCTCTCGACCAGGATCGAGACCCGCGTGCGCCGGTTCTTCGGCTCGGCCGGATCGCAGGCACCCCAGTCACCGCCGACCCGCGGCACCCCGGTCGAGGTGCCCGAGCCGAGCATCCACATCCTCACGCGACGGCTTTCGCGAACAGGCGGTTGAAATTCGCAGTGGTGGTTTCGGCGAGCTCCGCCTCGCTCACACCGCGAAGCTCCGCAATAAAGCGCGCGGTATCGGCCACGAAGGCCGGCTCGCAAGGCTTCCCGCGATGGGGCACCGGAGCCAGGAACGGGCTGTCGGTTTCGACTAGCAGCCGGTCCTTCGGTATTCTCGCCGTGAAATCAGCAAGTTCGCGTGCATTCTTGAAGGTGACTATGCCCGACATCGAGATCGACAGCCCGAGGTCGAGAACCTTCGTACCGAAAACCTCGGAGGCGGTGAAGCAGTGGATCAGCGCGGGGAATGCGCCCTTCCTCATTTCCTCGCCCAGGATCGCGGCCGTATCCTCCTCCGCATCGCGGGTGTGGATGATGACGGGCAACCCTGTCTCGCGCGCTACGGAGATGTGCCGCCGGAACAGCCGCTGCTGCGCCGAACGGTCGGACCGGTCGTAGTAATAGTCGAGCCCGGTTTCTCCGAGCCCGATGACCTTGGGATGGGCCGCGGCCGCCAGCAGGTCTTCCTCGGTAACGTGCTGATGGTCATCCGCATGATGCGGGTGAATGCCGATGCTGGCGAATACGTCCGCCTCGCGCTCGGCCGTCGCGATCACCTGATCCCATTCGCTGCGCTTGGTGGAGATATTCAGGAAGGCCCCCACCCCCGCCGCCCGCGCCCGCGCGAGCACACCGGGCTGGTCGTCCACCAGCCCGTCGTACTCGAGGTGACAGTGGCTATCGACCAACCTCACACCGACTCTGCCTCGGGCAATTCAAGGCGGGGGAATATCGGCGAGGGCGCGGCGATCGTGTGGCCGGCGTCCACCAGAGCGGCGAACCAGTCACGCTCGAAATCGGCATGGCTGCGCGTGTCGCCATCGACACCCAGCATGTCCAGCACCGCGGCCGCCTTCTCCGGCACGACGGGCTGGAGTGCCAGCGCCAGGTCATGGATGGCGAGCAGGAGCGTCTGGAGCACGGCCTTCATCCGGTCCGGATCGGTCTTCTTCAGCGTCCACGGCGCCTGATCGTCGACATAGCGATTGCAGGCCCAGACTGCCTGAATCCAGGTCTCCAACCCTTGACTGAAGGCAAGCGCCTCGAACTCACGCGGCAGGTCAACGGCACAGGCCTTGCGGACCTGCTTCAGCAATTCGTGATCGGCGGGGGTCTGTTCAAACCGTTCAAGATCGCCATTCATGTTCTTCACGATCATCGACAGCGTGCGCTGAACGAGATTGCCGAAGCTGTTGGCCAGCTCGGCGTTGCAGCGGTTGACGATGGCTTCGGCGGAGTAGCTGCCGTCCTGACCGAAGGCGACTTCGCGCATCAGGAAATAGCGCAGGTTGTCGACCCCGAACCGCTCGGCCAGCTCCAGCGGATCGGTAACGTTCCCGAGCGACTTCGATTCCTTCTGGCCGCGATTGAGGATGAAGCCGTGGCCAAAGACCGTCCTCGGCAACGGCAACCCGGCGCTCATCAGGAAGGCGGGCCAGTAAACCGTATGAAAACGCACGATGTCCTTGCCGACGAGATGCAGGCTGGCGGGCCAGAACCTGCGCCATTCCTCGGTATCGTCGGGATAGCCGAGCCCGGTAATATAGTTGGTGAGCGCGTCGACCCACACATACATCACGTGGCCTTCGCTACCCGGCACCTTCACCCCCCAGTCGAAGCTGGTGCGGCTGACCGACAGATCCTTGAGGCCGCCGGAGACGAAGGCGATCATCTCGTTCCGGCGGCTTTCCGGCTCGCAGAAGCCGGGGGTGCGGAGCAGGTCGAGCAGCCTGTCCTGGTACTTGGACAAGCGGAAGAACCAGCTCTCCTCCACCGTCCATTCGACCGGGGTGCCCTGCGGAGAAAGCTTTTCGTCGCCCTCCCCCGCCAGCTCGCTCTCGTCGTAATAGGCCTCGTCGCGCACCGAATACCAGCCCTCGTAGCGATCGAGGTAGAGGTCGCCCGCTGCCTCCATCGCCTGCCACAGCGCCTGGCTGGCGCGGTGATGCTCGGGCTCCACGGTGCGGATGAAGCGGTCGAAGCTGATGTTCAGCACCTCATCCATGGCGCGGAAATAGCTGGCCATTTCATCCGCCAGTTCGCGCGGTGTCCGGCCCTGTTCCGCCGCCTTGCGCGCCATCTTCAGCCCGTGCTCGTCGGTACCGGTCTGGAAGCGGACCTTGCGCCCCATCCAGCGCTGGAAACGGGCGATCACGTCGGCCGCGATCGCCTCATAGGCATGGCCGATATGCGGCTTGCCGTTGGGATAATTGATCGCGGTGGTCAGGTAGAAAGGGTCAGGCATCGGCGCGCTCGCTAGCGGCACCGCAGCCGGCGAGCAAGTTGCCGATCTCCAGCGCGAGCAGGCCGGTATCGTAATTGTAGGTGACGAATTCCCCGGTCAGCCTGACCAGGCCATCGTGCGCGGCGATGCGCCGGTTTGCGAGGGAGGCCGGGAGAGCATCGACCCCTTCACTCACCAGCGCGCGGGCGAGGTCGAGGATCGCGCGCAACCGCTCTCGCTCGGGCCGTGTACCGATCAGGCCGGTTAGCTCGCCACGCGCCGAAAAGTCCGCATCGCCGGCGTCCCGGATGCGGCGCATGATCTGTGCCGCCTTGCCGAGCCCCATGTCGACGAACGACAGCGCCGCGCCGGGCGAGCCCCCGGCGGCGGCGACCGCAGCGGCGCGTTCATCGGGCGCCGCCTCGGGCATCGTACGCGCCACCAGCCCTTCGAGAACGTCATCGGGAACCGCGGGGAAACGCAGCGTGCGGCAGCGCGAGCGGATCGTCGGCAGCAGCCGCGCGGGGCTGTGACTGACGAGGAGGAAATAGGTCCCCTCGGGCGGCTCCTCGAGGCTTTTCAGAAGCGCATTGGCGGCCGGCCGCTCCAGATCGTCGGCCGGATCGATGATGACCGCGCGGCGATCCCCAAGTGTCGGGCGGGTCGTCAACCGGCGCTGGATATCGCGGATCTGCCCGATGCGGATACTGCGCGCAAATTCGAAGGGCTTGCCATCGTCGCGCTTCTTCTCGTCCTCACGCGTGCGCGGGCCGTAGGTGATCGTCAGGATGTCGGGGTGATGATCGGGGTCGGGCCCGCCACCCACCAGGGTATGCGCGGCGGCGCGGGCAAAGCTCGACTTGCCGAGCCCCGCCTTGCCGGACAGCAGCCAGGCATGGTGCATCCGCTCCCCGCCGAGTGCCGCCCGCCACGCCGCCCACGCGTCCTCGTGCCCGATCAGCACAGTTGCTCTACCGCCTGCATCACACGCTGGTGGACGGCGTCGACATCGCTCTCCCCGTCGATGACGACGAAACGGTCGGGCTCTGCCGCGGCGAAGCGCGTGAAGGCCGCCGCGACACGCGCATGATAGGCTGCATCGCGCCCGCCGATGGCATCGGCCGCCCCGCCGTCCCGGCGCGCAAGCCGCTCCGCAACCCGCGCCGGCTCCGCAGTCAGGACGACGGTGAGGTCTGGCAACATCCCGGTACTGCCGAAGCTGTGGAGGTCGCGAATGGCCCTGTCTCCCAACTCGAGTGCGGCGCCCTGATAGGCGCGGCTCGAATCGAGATAGCGATCGCTCACGACCCAATGTCCCTTTGCAAGCGAGGGCCGCACGAGCCGCCCGACGTGATCGGCCCGCGCGGCGGCAAACAACAGCGCTTCGGTCTGCGGCAACCAGCCCTCCCCCGGCGGGTGGAGCAGCAGCTCGCGGATGGCCTCGGCCCCTGGTGTGCCGCCTGGCTCTCGGGTGAGCACGCAGACTTTGCCGCGCGCCTCCAGCGCCGCGACCAGCAGCTGCGCCTGGGTGGATTTTCCGGCCCCCTCCCCGCCCTCGAAAGCGATGAAACGGCCGGTCACCATGGCAGCCAGCCCGCAATGCCATTGAAGACGCGTTGCAGTTGCGTTGCGCGCGCGACCGAGGTCTGTGCCACTAACGGCAGGCTGCTGACCTGCTTCCCGTCGAGCGCGATCAGCAGCTGGGCGATCGGCTCACCCTGCCGGATCGGTGCGCGGACCGGGCCGACGTAGGCGATCCGCATGGACACCTTCGGTCGCTGCCCGCGCGGCATGGCGATGCGGATCGGTCGCTGCGGCACGAGGCCGACCCTCCGCAGCCCGCCGTCCTGCACCTTCACCTCGCCGATCACAGTGTTCTGGGGAAAGACCAGGCGGCTGTCGAAGGCGGTAAAGCCCCATTCCAGCAACGCCCGCGCCGAATTGTTGCGCGCGCGCCCGGTGGGCGCTGTCGCAACCACCATCATCAGCCGCCGCCCGCCGCGCTGCGCACTGCCGAGGAAGCCGTAGCCCGCCTGGTTCGTGAAGCCGGTCTTGATCCCGTCCGCGCCCGGCACGACGCCGCTGATGGGATCATGGTTGCGCTGGAGGATGCCGTTGAAGCCGAAGGTCGGCGCGCCCACGAAATGGTGGTAATAGGACGGGTAGCGCGTGATCATCGCCGTGCCGAGCGTGACGAGATCGCGCGCCGTGGTGAAGGTTGCGCCGTCGTCCATCCACCCGTTGGGCGTCCCGAAATGGCTGTCTCGCATCCCCAGCGCCCGCGCGGTGCGGTTCATGTCCGCGACCCAGGCCTCCACCGAGCCGAGCGCAGCTTCGGCCAGCACCACCGCGCCGTCATTCGCCGATACCGTGGTGACGCCATGCACCAGCTCGTCGATTCGCACCGGCATGTTCGCGCCGAGATACATGGTCGAGCCGACTCCGCCCCAGCGTTTGAACGTGTCCGGCCGCATGGCGGTGATCTGGTTCTGGAAGAGCTTCCCGTCGTTCAGGCGCTGAAACGCCAGATAGGTTGTCATGACCTTGGTCATCGAGGCGGGCATGAAGCGACGATCGGCATCCCGTGCGAACAGCGTCTGCCCGCTCGACACATCGACGAGCAGGGCGATCGGGGCATCCTGCGCGCTCGGGATGCCCAGCACCGGTGGCGATGCGGCGAGAACAGGCGCGGCAAGGCTCGCAAGAGCCGCACAGGATGGCAAACGGAAGCGGACAGGCATCTCGGCTGCCCTAACCTTCCGCTGCCAGCTTGGCGAGCGCGCCGGTGCCGTCATCCCCGCGCCTGTCAGCGGATCGCGTCGGCAAGCAGGCCCACGCTCATCGCGTAGTAGTTCGAACAATTGTATTCGAGGATGACGCGGTAATTCCCCGTGAGGAGCCACGAGGGGGTGCCGGGGCCGTCGGGCCGGAACAGCGAGGCCTGCACATCGTCGCCAAGTGGCGCGCGCGGAACCACGCCCATCGCGCGCCACTCGCGCACCGTCCGGAACTGGCTGTGACGCACATGGACTCGGGGGCAGACAGGCGAGACGAGCTCACTGGCCATACCGTCAATATCGAGACCGTCCGGCACCGAGGCCCGCACCCCCCAGGACTGCCCCCGTCGCCAGCCTGCATCGCGGAAATAATTGGCGATCGAAGCGAAGGTGTCGGCGCGACTGGTCATGATATCGGCGCGGCCGTCGCCGTCGCCGTCTGTCGCGAGGCGGAGATAGACGCTGGGGAGAAACTGCGGATTGCCGAAAGCGCCCGCCCAGCTCCCTTTGAGCTCGCTGCGGGAATACCCCTTGTCTGCCACCTTCAGCAGGTCGACGAACTCCGCCGCGAACAGATCGCGCCGACGGCCTTCCCACGCGAGGGTCGCCAGCGCCTGGGCAAGATCGAAATTGCCTTTCACCGCGCCATAGCCGCTCTCATGCCCGAAGATGGCGACGATGATTTCCGCCGGCACGCCATACCGGGCCTCGATGCGATCGAGCGTCGATCGCTCGGCGGCGAGGACCCGCTGACCGCCAGCGATCCGCGCGGCATCGACGTGATTGGCGATGTAAGGGGCCAGAGGGGGGAAGGTGCCGGACGGCCCGCTCCCCGGCTGCCCCCGGTCGAGCGCGACCACGCGTTCGCTGGGGGTGAGACCCGCGGTCATTCGCGCGATGGTCGGTTCGGACACACCCTCGGCCCGGGCGCGCGCCTTGAGGGTCGCCACGAAGGCATCGAACGGCATGTCCTGCGCCGCGACATGCGGGCCGTTGCAGGCGGTTGCGAAAATGAAGGCGGCAATAAGAAGGCGACGCAAGATCATGCCCGCATTGTGACTTGCAGGGCGCGCAGGGCAACCCGAAACTTTGCGGCAAGGCGCTTCGATTGGCGGGAGTGGCGGACAGGGTGGGATTCGAACCCACGGTGGGCGTGAACCCACGGCGGTTTTCAAGACCGCTGCCTTAAACCACTCGGCCACCTGTCCGCGCTGGGTGTGCAGCTAGCGGCGGCAGGGCGACTTGTCATCCGAAGGTTTGCGTTCGTGCGTGGCTCAGCCCGGCTGCCCGGGGCCCTTGATCGGATCCTCCTTGCGGTCGGCGATGGTTTCGGGCCTTTCGGTCTGCCCGAACAGAAGGCTTTCGCGCAGGCCGCCGTCCCGATTACCTTCCGAACGCTCGGGCAAACCCTGCGGGTCGTCCCCGATTTCGTATTCCATGCTCGCTCTCCTCGATACCGGAAAGACGATGTGGAGAAGCGGTTCCCTATTTAGCAACCGGTCGCCCCGGCGCACTTCCAGACCTAGCGAATAGCGCAGGCACGTAGCGCCTCGTAGTCGGCGCGCAGGCATCGGCCACGCAGAGGTATTCTTCGATCCCCGCCCATCCGCCATTCAGATGTGCAGCGCCCGTCCGTAGGCGGCGAGGACGCTTTCGTGCATCATTTCGCTGAGCGTCGGGTGCGGGAAAACGGTCTGCATCAGCTCGGCCTCGGTCGTCTCGAGCTGCTTGCCGACGGTGTAGCCCTGGATTAGCTCGGTCACCTCGGCGCCGATCATGTGCGCGCCGAGCAGTTCGCCAGTCTTGGCGTCGAAGACGGTCTTGATGAAGCCCTCCGCCTCGCCCAGCGCGATGGCCTTGCCGTTGCCGATGAAGGGGAAGGTGCCGGCCTTGACCTGGTAGCCCGCCTCCCTGGCCTTGACCTCGGTCATGCCCACCGATGCCACTTGCGGGTGGCAATAGGTGCAGCCGGGGATGTTGTTGCGGTCGAGCGCGTGTGGGTGGACCTCCTTGTTGCCCAGCTCCTGCGCGATCGCCTCGGCGGCGGTGACGCCCTCGTGGCTCGCCTTGTGCGCCAGCCAGGGGCCGGGGGTGCAGTCGCCGATAGCCCACAGCCCCTTGGCCTTGGTCCGGCCGTAGGAATCGATCCGGATGAAGCCGCGGTCGAGTTCGACCAGCTTCTCCAGCCCGATGTTCTCGGTGTTGGGGACGATCCCGACCGCGACGATGACGTGGCTGAACTCGCTCTCCGCGACCTTTCCGTCCTTGGCCTTGATCTTCGCCTGCACGCCGTTCGCGCTCACCGCCAGCGCCTCGACCCCGGCGCCGGTCATGATCGTCATGCCCTGCTTGGTAAGGCTCTTTTCGAGGAAGGCGGAGACGTCGGCATCCTCGACCGGGACGATGCGGTCGAGCATTTCGACCACGGTCACCTCGGCGCCCATGTCGTTGTAGAAGCTGGCGAACTCGATGCCGATCGCGCCCGAGCCGATGACCAGCAGCTTGCCCGGCATTTCGGTGGGCGTCATCGCGTGGCGATAGGTCCAGACGCGCTTGCCGTCGGCCTTGGCGAAGGGCAGTTCGCGCGCCCGCGCCCCGGTGGCGACGATGATGTGCCTGGCGGTGAGCTTTTCCTCACCCTTGTCGGACTTCACGGTCAGGCTGGTCGCGCCGGTCAGCGTGCCCTCGCCCATATGGACCGCGATCTTGTTCTTCTTCATCAGGTGCGTGACGCCCTGGTTGAGCTGCTTGGCCACCCCGCGAGAACGCTTCACCACCGCCTGAAGATCGGCCTCTATCCCGCTCACCTTCAAGCCATAATCGCCAGCGTGCTGCATATAGTGGAAGATCTCGGCACTGCGCAGCAGCGCCTTGGTCGGGATGCAGCCCCAGTTGAGGCAGATGCCGCCCAGCAACTCGCGCTCGACGATGGCAGTCTTGAGCCCGAGCTGCGCGCAGCGGATCGCCGCGACATAGCCGCCCGGACCGCTGCCGAGCACGATGACGTCGTATTGGGTGTCAGCCATGGATAGGTCCTACATTCTCCTCTCCCCTTGCGGGAGAGGAAGGGGCCCGCCGCGCAGCGGTGGGAAGGAGAGGGGGCAGCGCAACGAGAATGGCCGTCGCGACCCCATCGGGATTGAGCAGGATGTCGCTATTCCAGAAGCGGATGACGCGGAAGCCTTGGCCTTCGAGCCAGGCGGTGCGCTCCAGATCATCGGCGTTATCGGCGTGTTGCGACCCGTCAGCCTCGACAATCAATCGCGCGCGAAAGCAAACGAAGTCGACGATGAAATCACCAAGCTGCTCCTGCCGCTTGAACTTCCAGCCTTGCAAGCGATGCGACCGCAGAATGGACCACAGCTTTCGCTCGGCATCGGTCTGGTTCGTGCGGCCGCGTTTCGCCAGGTCGAGCAAACTGCGCCGGCCCCCTCTCCTTCCCACCCGCTGGCGCGGGCGGGCCCCTTCCTCTCCCGCAAGGGGAGAGGAATTAAGCCCCTCTCCCCTTGCGGGAGAGGGGTTGGGGAGAGGGGGCTGCGACGTTTCAGTCACCGGGCCACCGCCCCACAGCACGCGGCCGATCAACCTCGTCCAGCAGCACGAACTTGAAGCTGCCCTTCAGATCGGA
>JAJYQP010000031.1 GCA_021794525.1 Pseudomonadota bacterium
GTGATGCTGGCCCTCGCCTTCCTGGTGATGATCGGCGCGGTGCTGATCGCCGATGCCTTCGGCGTCCATGTGCCCAAGGGCTATATCTACGGCGCGATGGGGTTCTCCATCGCCGTCGAGCTTCTGAATATGATGCAGCGCAATCGCCGGGCGAAACAAACCGCCGGTGAAAGTGCCGCATGACCGGCTTCAGGCGCCTTGCCCGCAGATGCTGGCAAGCCCGCAGATCGACTGCGACGATGTCGCAGAGGCAGCGTCGCGAGCGGTAACTCCGATCGTCCACAACCGTCCGCAGGGTGAATCTTTCACCTGACACCGGGCGGCACTATCGAACGCGCCGCGCGGGCGGAGGGGCTCGACTACCTCGCCCTTCCGGTCGACCGCACCGGTTTTCCGGAGGACAAGTTGGAAGCGATGACGAGCGCGCTTGCTCGGGCCAAGGAACTGTGCTGGCCTAATTACCGCAGCGGGACGCGCTCGAATCTGCTCTGGTCGCTGGCAGAGGCGAGCATGGGCTTCGACCCCGAGGAAATTGCCGCCGCTGCCACGGCTGCCGACTACGACATCGCGCCGGTGCGCGCCGCCGTCGAGCGGCTGGCGGCTACTTCCTGAAATCGAGCGGCGGCTTCCGGTCGCCCAGCAGCGAGCGATAGACGTAATTCGGCCCGCGCGAGGCATCGAACTCCGCCCGCGCAGCCTGCCGCAGCGCAGGATCGGTGTAGAGCTGGATCGCCATCAGCGTCATCGCCTTGGCCGCCAGCTGCGCGCCCTTGAAGCCCAGCGAGGTTCCGCTCGCCGCCGCCGACTGCCAAGAATGGGCCGGGGTGCCCGGCGCCCAGGTGGCGGTGTTGAGGCCGACCGTCGGCGTCGCCCATGAAACGTCGCCCACGTCGGTCGAGCCGTAGCCCAGCGTCTTCGCGTAGGGTTCGATCGTCGCCGTTCTCTCCATCGGCTCCGGATTGGCGAGTGTCTTCGCGATCTCGCTGGCGAAGCGCGTTTCCTCTACCGTCAGCGTGAGGACGCCCGCCTGGCGAAGCTTTGCGTCCATCACCTTCGCCAGCGTTTCGTTCACCAGCAGCGGGTTGTTGCCGTGGATGATCTCCCAATCGACCTTGGTGCCGGTACCGAGCGCGGCGCCTCTCGCCGCGTCCTCCAGCCGCGTCCACATCGCCTCGACCTCCGCGGTGTCGGAGTGGCGGACGTAGTAGAACACCTCCGCGAACTCCGGCACGACATTGGGTGCCTTGCCGCCCTCGGTGATCACGTAGTGGATGCGCGAATCCATCGTCGTGTGCTCGCGCATCATGTTGACCATCATGTTCATCGCCTCGACCCCATCGAGCGCAGAGCGGCCTTGCGCGGGCGCTCCGGCGGCATGGGCTGCGGTGCCGCGGAAGCGGAACTTTGCCGAACGATTGGCAAGCGTGGTGCGCGCCGCCGCGCTGTTGATCGAGGACGGGTGCCAGTGGATCGCGAAATCGACGTCGTCGAAGAGTCCCGCGCGAACCATGTAGACCTTGCCGGAGCCGCCTTCCTCCGCCGGGGTGCCGTAGAGCCGCACAGTGCCCGGCGTTCCGGTCGCTTTCAGCCACTGGCTGAGCGCTATCGCCGCCGTTACGGAGCCCGAACCGAAGAGGTTGTGCCCGCAGGCATGGGCGGCGGATTTCGCGTCGGTTTTGCGCTCGGCGGTATCGGCCTGGCTGATGCCGGGCAGGGCATCGAATTCGGCGAGGAGGCCGATCACCGGCCCGCCCTTGGCGGCGGCATTGGTCCACTCCGCCACGAAGGCGGTAGGGATGTCCGCGACCCCCTTGGTGACCTTGAAATCTTCCTTCGCCAGCTCTGCCTGGAGCAGCGCGCTGGAGCGGTTTTCCTGGTAGCCGAGCTCGGCGAAATCCCAGATCGCGCGCGCGATGGCGGCGGTGCGGTCGTAGCGGGCGTCGACCAGCGCGAGCGGGTCTGGCGCGGCCTTCTGCGCCATCGCACCCGTGGAAACGGTAGCCGCGAGCGCGACGAGCAAGGTCCTGGCAAAGGTCATGGCAATCTCCCCTGCCGCCCTGCTTAGCAAGCCAGGCCGCAGCGGCAAGGCTCGACGGCCACTGACATTTGTGTCAGCTATCGCGCCATGGCTCTCGTCATCCAGCTCGGCGGATCGCTCGTCGCCATTCTCGTGCTCGCGTGGATCGCGCACCGGCTGCGGCTGGGCGGCGACGCGCGCATCCGCAGCGAGGAGGAAGCGCGCGCGCTGGCGGACGAGGCGATCCAGGGCTTCGCGCCGGTGGAAATCGCCATCGACCGGGCCGGCATGGGCGCGCTGTGCCGCGACGGTGCAGGCCGCGTCCTGCTGCTGCGCCGACACGGCAGCCACTGGGCCTCGCGCCTGCTCGATTCACATGCCCATGCGCGCCTCGACCGTTCCTTACTGACGCTTGCCACCGCCGACCGTCTGTTTGGCAGCGTCACCTTCGACCTCGGCGACGAGGCCCCGGCCTGGGCCGCGAGTCTCCGCCGCATTCCGAGCTGAGCCCATGCCGAAATTCGACCCGGTCACTTATGCGATCCCGCTGTTCGTTGCGCTCGTCCTCGCCGAGATGATTTGGGCATGGCGGCGTCGGCCCGAGGCCTATGAGCCGCGCGACACGCTGACCTCGCTCGCCTTCGGGCTCGGCAGCACGGTGGCGGGCGTGCTGTTCGGCGGCTTCGTGCTCGCGGTGTTCCTGTGGACGTGGCAGTTCCGGGTGTTCGATTTCGGCCCGACCTGGTGGGCGGTGTGGTGGGCCTGGCCGCTCTGTTTCGTGCTCGACGATCTCGCCTATTACTGGATTCACCGCTTCGGGCACCGGGTGCGCTGGTTCTGGGCGAGCCACGTCAACCATCATTCCAGCCAGCATTACAACCTCAGCACCGCGCTGAGGCAGACCTGGACCGGCGTCTTCACGCTCGGCTTCGCGTTCAAGGTGCCGCTGGTGCTGCTGGGCTTCCACCCGGTGATGATCGCGATCTGCGGGGGCTTCAACCTGATCTACCAGTTCTGGATCCATACCGAGGCGATCGGAAAGATGCCCCGCTGGTTCGAGGCGGTGATGAACACGCCCAGCCACCACCGCGTGCACCATGCGACCAATCCGCGCTATCTCGACCGCAACTACGCCGGGGTCTTCATCGTTTGGGACCGGATGTTCGGCAGCTTCGAGCAAGAACGGCCGGAGGAGGAGCGCATCCGCTACGGGATCGTGAAGCAGCTCGGCACCTTCAACCTCGTCTGGGCCGTGTTCCACGAATGGGTCGGGATCGCCCAGGACATGTGGCGCGCACCGTGGTGCCACAAGCTGTCCTACCTGCTGCGCGAGCCCGGCTGGAGCCACGATGGCAGCCGCGAGACGAGCGGCACGATCCGCGCCCGGTGGGCAGCGCGGCAGATGGTGTCGGCAATACCGGTTTCATCCGACAACGCGATTGCGGACCCGCGCGAGGCCGCATAACGTCCTCTTCCAGAGGGAGAGAGGCATGGACGAGTTCGACGTCATCGTAATTGGCGGGGGCAGCGCGGGCAGCGCGGTTGCGGGTCGGCTCGCGCGGGCGGGCCGCAGCGTCTGCCTCCTCGAGGCGGGGCCGCGGAACGACAATTTGCTGATCAAGACGCCGGGCTTCATGCCGTTCCTGCGCAATGCCTCGAACTACCGCTACGAGACCGTTCCGCAAAAGGGGCTGAACGGGCGGATCGGCTACCAGCCGCGCGGGCGCGGGCTGGGCGGTTCCTCGGCGATCAACGCGATGGTCTATATCCGCGGCAACCGCTGGGATTACGACAACTGGGCGAAGCTCGGCTGTTCGGGCTGGAGCTACGACGACGTGCTGCCCTATTTCAAGCGGGCGGAAAAGAACGTACGCGGGGCGGACAGCTATCACGGGGCCGAGGGGCCGCTGTGGGTGTCCGACCAGCGCTGGCCGAACAAGGGCAGTCTCGCCTTCGTGGAGGCCGCCGCCCAGCTCCAGCTTCCCCGTAACCGCGACTTCAACGGCGAGAAACAGGAGGGCTTCGGTCTCTACCAGGTGACCCAGCGCAACGGCGAACGCTGGTCGGCGGCGCGTGCCTATGTCGAACCGCTGCGGGGCGACCGCGCGCTCGATGTGCGGATCGGGGTGACCGTCCAGCAGATCGTGATCGAGGACGGGCGCGCGACCGGGGTCGTCTATTCGGTCGCGGGCAAGCGACGCGAGGTAAAGGCACGTGGTGCGGTCGTGCTGTCGGCGGGCGCGTTCAACTCGCCGCAAATCCTGATGCTGTCGGGCATTGGTCCGGCGGCACATCTCGTGGAACACGGTATCGCTGTGCAACGCGACTGCAATGCGGTCGGATCGGATTTGCAGGACCACATCGACTATGTCTCCAGCTGGCAGACCGAGAGCCATGACTTCATCGGCGACAGCCTGCAGGGCACGGTCACCATGGTCAAGGCGATCATCGAACACCGCCGCCGCCGCACCGGAATCATGACCACCCCCTATGCCGAAAGCGGCGGCTTCTGGCGCGTCATGCCCGACGCGCCGGCGCCCGACGTGCAGTGGCATTTCGTCCCCGGAATGCTGGAGGATCACGGCCGGACCAAGGTAAAGGGCCACGGCTTCTCGCTCCACGCCTGCGTGCTGCGGCCCGAAAGCCGCGGCACGGTGCGTCTCGCCAGCCGCGACGCCGGGGCGGCGCCGGTGATCGATCCCAACTTCCTCGCCGACGATCGCGACATGGCGGTGCTGCGCGAGGGCGTGCGCCTGTCGCACCGCATCGTCACCTCGCCCGCGCTGGCTGCTTACGAGCCCAAGGACAGGTATCCGATCGACCTCAACGACGATGCGCAGCTCGACGACCTCATCCGCAGCCGGGCGGACACGGTGTACCACCCGGTCGGCACCTGCCGGATGGGCACCGATGCCGCTGCGGTGGTCGATCCGACACTCAAGGCGCGCGGTGTCGACGGGCTGTGGGTGGCCGACGCCAGCATCATGCCACGGCTGGTCAGCGGCAATACCAACGCGCCGAGCATCATGATCGGCGAACGCTGCGCCGATTTCGTCCAGGCGTCGCTTGCCGCTTAGGGATCGTCTCAAGGCCCTGAAGCGCGAGGCGCTGACGCTGTGGGTCGCGGCGCGCGATCCGCGCACGCCGCTGCTGGCGAAGCTGCTCGCGGGCGCGGTGGCGGCCTATGCCTTCAGCCCGATCGACCTCATCCCCGATGCGATCCCCGTGCTCGGGCTGCTCGATGACATGGTGATCGTGCCGCTGGGTGTGTGGGCCGTCCTGAAACTGCTCCCCGCGCCGCTGCTGGCCGAGTACCGCGCCGCCGCCGCCGCCCGGGCGGAAAAGCCGGTGTCGCGCACCGCGGCGCTGGCCATCGGGGCGATCTGGCTTGCCGCGCTCGCAGTCACGGCCTGGCTGGTCCGGGGATAGCGCCGCCAGTTGGCGGTCGCCGGAAAACGCTCCGGCGACCGCGCCCGATCAGAATTTGGCGCGCGCCCTCACGTACCAGCTTCCCCCGTTGAAGCCGAAGGGCGAGCGTTCGCCGTATTGCGCGCCGACGATGCCGCGCCACGGGTTGAGTGTGGGGTAGGTGTCGAACAGGTTCTGCGCGCCGACTGCCACCTCGACCCCGTCGATGACCTCGTAGCCGAGTTCGGCATCGACCGTGACCTTGGCCTTGGCGTCGATCGGCAAGGTATCGTCCTCGAGGTGGGCCTCGAAATAGCTGCCGAAGTAGTTCGCCCGCAGCAGCCCGCGGAAGCGGCCCTGCTCGTGGGTGAAGTTGAGGAAGCCCTTCCAGCGCGGCAGGCCTTCCTCGAGCTGGCGGACGCGGGTGCTGTTGAGCGTCGCGCCGACATCGGTGACGTCGGTGTTGGTGTAATTGACCGCCAGCGTCGCCCGCGTTACGCCGCCCGGGATCAGCTCGAACCGCGTGTTCGCCACGAAATCGATGCCCTGGGTGCGGGTGTCGAAGTCGTTGTTGAAAAAGGTGAAGGCGACCAGGTCCTCGAAGCCGGTGAAATCGGCCCGGTCGATCACGCCGGCGTTGTCGAGCTGGGTGAGCAGCTCGGCAGGCGGCGGGGTGAAGCCGGGCGCGCAGTTGTTGGGCACGCCTTCGCGATTGGCGAGGTAGCAGAGCGCCGCCGGGAAATCGATCGTCGAGGAGCGCGAGATGCGATCGGTCAGCTTGATGTTGAAATAATCGAGCGTGAAGGTGAACGCGCCGAACTCGCCCGCTAGGCCTGCGGTGAAGCTCTTCGATTTCTCCGGTCCGAGCGTGGGTCGGGCGCGGCCGAGACCGCCATTGGCGACCGAATCCGCGATATAGTCTGATGCGATCAGCCCAGGCGCGCTGTTGAGCGGGAAGGTGCCTTCATCCTGCAAGGCTCCGTTCGAGAACTGGGTCGTCACATTGATGACATTGGCCTGCCCCGCGGTCGGCACGTGGAAACCCGTGGAATAGGTACCGCGGATGCGCAAATTGTCGGTGATCTTGTAGAGCGCGCCGACCTTCCAGGTGGTCGTGTCGCCGAAGCTCTTGGTGTCTTCATACCGCACTGCGCCCTGCAGCGTCAGCGCGTCGGTCAGATCGGCTTCGAGATCGACATAGGCGGCCTTGTTGTCTTCCTTGAAGGTGCCCGCGCTGTTCGGGGCGAAGCCGGGGAAGCCGTTCGAGCTGGTCGAAAATCCCTGGCCCGAAGGGAAGGCAGCCGTCGGCTGGGCGAGCGGGCCGAGCGCATAGGACGCCGGGTCGCCGGCTGTGATGGTGAATTCCTCGTCGCGGTACTCGGCGCCCGCGGCGATATAGACGCTGGCCTCGCCGCCCAAGCCAAGCTCGTAGCCGAGGTTGAGGTTGGCGACGTTCTCGGTCTGCGAATAGCCGCCCGGGTTGAAGGTGGTCGGGGTGTTCGGCCCGAGCGAGGCGTTGACGGTGTTGCGGATCTCGAAATCCGCCTTGCTGCGCCCGTGGCGGTAGCTGAGGTCGAAGTCGAGATCGCCGAATAGCTTGCCGCGCAAGCCCCCGGCGATCGACCAGTCGGTGATGTCGCCGCCGAAGCGCGGGGTGAAGCCGCCCGGGAACAGCTCGACGAAGGAGAAGCAGTTGGGATCGGCCTTGACCGCGGCAAGGATGGTCGGGTCGGGGATCAGCCCGCCGCCCTGCGTCAACGGGATACCTGCCGGGCAGTCGCCCGCGGTCGTGTTGCTGAGGTCGCCGACAAGGACCGAGGGCACGCCGCCGTCCGCTTCGGCGAGCGGCTGACCGGTCGCCGGATCGACGAATGGCCCGGCATAGACGCCGCCGCGATTGGTCGGGTTGCGGAAGAAGAAGCCGCCATCGACGTTGCGGCTGGCATAATTGCCGAAAGCGTAGAGCGTCAGGTCGTCGGTGATGTCGATCCCGGCATTGCCGTAGAATTTGAAGTCGTCGTTGACGTTGGGCTGGCCCCAGATCTGCGCCGGATTGGCGACCGCGGTGTTGCCGGCGGCGATCAGCGCGGCGGCGTCGTCCCGCTGGACCGAGCGGTCGGTGGCGTCGGACTGGCCGTATTCGGCGCTCAAATTGAGGAAGCCGGTGGGGCCGAGCGGCAGCCCGATATTGGCGCCGAACTGGTAGTTGTCGCCATCGCCCATATAGGTCGATCCGTAGCGGGCGGTGAGTTCGATGCCGCTCGGGCTGTCCTTTAGGACGAAGTTGAGCACCCCGGCGATGGCGTCGGACCCGTATTGCGAGGACGCGCCGTCGCGCAGCACTTCGAGCTGCTTGATCGCGATCGAGGGGATCACCGAGACGTCCGGCCCCTGCGATCCGTCCGAGATGCCGCCGCCGAGGAAGGCGATGACCGCGGCACGGTGCATGCGTTTGCCGTTTACCAGGACCAGCGTGTTGTCGGGCGAGAGACCGCGCAGGTTCGCCGGGCGCACCAGCGTCGCGGCGTCGGAGATCGGCTGGGTGCTGACGTTGTAGGAAGGCACCGAGACGCGGATCGCATCGCCGATGTCGTTGGGCGCCTGGTTCTGGAGTTCCGCACCGGACACAACGTCCACCGGGCTCACCGTGTCGGCAGCCGAGCGGTCGGCCTGGCGCGTGCCGGTGACGATGATCTGCGGCTGGTCGGCATTGTCCGCATCGGCATCCTGCGCGAGCGCGGCGCCGGCGCTGCCGAGACAAGTCGCACTGGAAAGCAGCGCGAGACGGATCAGGCGGGCGGAATTCGAGAACCGGGTCATGGCTGTTTCTCCCTCATTGACGCGAATCTTGTCCCATTTCGAATGGGGCGCAAATCATGAATGCGTGGAAAGGGGTTTTGTCTTTTGACATGTTGCGCGTGCGCCACACGAAAAAAGGGGCCGGAAGCGCGTGCTCCCGGCCCTCGTCAGTCTGATGTTCGCAGGAGGAACATGGTTTGGCGGAACGGGTGGAGAGAGGAGAGAGAAACCCGCCCCGCCAATTTGGTAAGCTCTTTGCCGGAAGCCGCGCGGCGGAGGCGGACCCCTCCGTCCGCTGCGCGACAACTCTCAGTAGTTGTAGGCGCGCTCCCCGTGTTCGCCGAGGTCCAGGCCTTCGCGTTCGACCTCTTCGCTGACCCGCAGACCGGTGAGCAGCTTGGCGATGAAGATCGCGATGGCAGTGCCAACGGCGGCCCAGAGGATCGAGACAAGCACGGCGATCGCCTGGATGCCGAGTTGCGCGCCGATGCCGACGCTGCCGTCACCCGGGCCGCCGAACATCGGCGCATAGACGATGCCGGTTCCGATCGCGCCGACCATGCCGCCGATGCCGTGGATGCCGAACGCGTCGAGCGCGTCGTCATACTTGAGCGCGGGCTTAAGCTTGGACACCGCGAAGTAGCAGATGATCGATGCGACCGCGCCCAGCACGATGGCACCAAACGGTCCGCTGTTGCCCGCAGCCGGGGTCACCGCGACAAGGCCGGCGATGATGCCCGAGCAGAAGCCCAGGGCCGAGCCCTTGTGACCGCTCGCGCGTTCCATCAGCATCCAGAACAGGCCAGCCGACGCGGTGGCGACAAAGGTGTTGATCATCGCAAGGCCCGCCGAACCGTTGGCTTCGAGCGCGCTGCCGGCGTTGAAGCCGAACCAGCCCACCCACAGGAGGCCGGTGCCGATCCCGGTCATGGTCAGCGAGTGCGGCGCCATGTAGTCGGTCGGGTAGCCGATGCGCTTGCCGAGGATCAGCGCCGCCACCAGCGCCGAGACGCCGGCGTTGATGTGGACCACGGTGCCGCCCGCGAAATCGAGCGCGCCCATGTCGAATAGCAGGCCACCGCTCGCCCACACCATGTGCGCGATCGGGAAATAGACGATCGTGAGCCAGACCACGGCAAAGGCCATCACGGCGGAGAACTTCATCCGCTCCACCACCGATCCCAGCACCAATGCCACAGTGATCGCGGCGAAGGTCATCTGGAAACAGATGAAGACGTATTCGGGGATCTCCACCCCGTCGCTGAAGGTCGCGGCCTGCGAGGACGCATCGACACCGGCGAGGAAGAACTTGCCCCAGCCGATGAACTGGTTGCCTTCGGGGCCGAAGGCGAGGCCGTAGCCCCACATTACCCAGATCAGCATCGCGAGCGCGGCGACCGCGCCGACCTGCGTCATCACCGACAGCATGTTCTTGGTGCGGGCGAGGCCGCCGTAGAACAGCGCGAGGCCCGGCACGATCATCATCAGCACCAGGACGGTGCTGGTCATCATCCAGGCGGTATCGCCCTTGTCGACAGTCACCGCAGGAGCAGCGGTGACTGCGTCTTGGGCCCACGCCGGCAGGGGGGCGAATAGTGCGAGACCGGCCGCGCCGGCGTATTTAAGCGGATTGGTCATGGTTGGCCCCCTCATCACAGCGCCTCCGGCCCGGTTTCGCCGGTGCGAATGCGCGTTGCGCTTGTCAGGTCGAGAACGAAAATCTTGCCGTCGCCGATGGCGCCGGTGTTGGCGGTGGCAGTGATCGCCTCGATCACCTGCGGTACGATCGCGTCGTCCACCCCGATCTCGATCTTCACCTTGGGTAGCATGTTGGTGGAGTACTCCGCCCCGCGGTAGATTTCGGTCTGCCCCTTCTGGCGCCCGAAGCCTTTGACCTCGGACACCGTCATGCCCGCGACGCCGATGCCCGAGAGAGCCTCGCGCACCTCGTCGAGCTTGAACGGCTTGATGACTGCGATGATGTATTTCACGCGGTTTCGGCCCTCCACTGCCGCCGGACCCTTTTCCGGCTTCGCAGGTGCAGCAAAGGCCATGCCAATCAGAAGTTGCTGTGACGCCACGGGGCGAGGCGCCCGCCCGCTCGCTCGATTGCCTAGAAAAAAAGCACCCGCCTAAGACTTGGGCAAATCAAGATCGGCCCAGACCGGGAGATGGTCGGAAGCAACCGCCGCGAGAGCACTGTGATGCACCTGCGCGCGACCCGGACGGAAGCGCCCGCAGTGGACGATCCGGTCGAGACGGGCGAGCGGCGCGCGGCTAGGGTAGCTGGGCCCCGGCAGGATGTGGTGCCAGTCGTCGCCGAAAGCCCGCATCGCGCCGGTGCTCTGGCCCCACTGGTTGAAGTCGCCCATGATCACGGTCGGAATGTCGCCGTGTTCGGCGGAAAAGGCGAGGAGGGATCGCACCTGGTCGCGGCGGCGGAGGCCAGAGAGATCGAGATGGGTTCCGACCACGCGGATCTGGCGCCGCCCGCTGCCGATGACCGCGCAGACGGCTCCGCGCGGCTCCAGAGTCGGCAGTTCGAGCGCGTGGCATTCGTCGATGTCCAGGTCGCGCCGGACGAGGATGGCATTGCCGTGCCACCCCATGCTCTGCGCGCGCCGCGCGACCGGGGCGACCCGCCAGGGGCTGTCGTCGATCAGGGCGCGGGGCAACACAGCCGCGCGCGCGCCGAGCCTGCGGTCGCACTCCTGCAGGGCGACGATGTCGGCGTGCGTCTCGCGCAGCACCGCCATGATCCGCTCCGGATCGCGCCGCCGGTCGGTGCCCACGCCCTTGTGGATATTGTAGGTGGCGAAGCGCAATTTCACTGGCGCTGCGTCACAGGAAGTCGCGCAGCGTCGCCATGAAGCGGTCGAATTGGTCGTGGTGAAGCCAGTGGCCCGCCTTCTCGAATTCGATCACCTGCGGATCGTTGGTGAAATGCGCGAGGCGGCCGTCGTGCACCGGGTTGGAGGCCCAGCTCTCGGCACCGTAGAGCAGCAGGGTAGGGGCGGTGATCGCGGCCCAGGTCTGATGGATGAAGGGATCGGCCACGTCCTCCACCGGCCAGACGTTGAGATGGGGATCGAACTTCCAGCTGAAGGTCCCGTCCTCGTTGCGGTTGACGCCGTGGATGGTGAGGTGGCGGGCCTGCGCCTCGGTGAGATAGCTGTTTTCCTCGATCATCCGCGCGAAGGCAGCCTCTATGCTGTCGTATTTGCGCGGCGATCGCCCGGCGGCCTTGCGCTTCTTCTCGATCCAGTCCGCCATCCGCGCGGGGTAAGGCGTGGCGCGCATCTCCTCGGCGCGCTTCGGGCTGGGGCCGAGCCCTTCGATGGCCACGATCCTGCGCACCATGTCGGGGAATGTCCCGGCATAGCGCAGCGCGACATTGCCGCCCATCGAATGGCTGACGATGGTGACCGGCCCGCGCCCGAGCTGGTGGATGTGCTGCGCCAGGTCATAGACCATGTCGCTGACGGCGTAATTGCCGTCCGACACCCACTCGCTGTCGCCGTGGCCGCGGTGGTCGATGGCGGTGACATGCCAGTCCCGGCGCAAGGCTTCCGCGGTCCAGTCCCAGCTGCGCGCGTGATCGCGCCCGCCGTGGACGAGCACCAGCGGCGGCGCCTCCGGGTTGCCCCAATCCACATAGTGCAGGCGCAGGCGCTGCGAGATGAAGGTCTGCGAGGTTGGTCCTGGGCCGTTCATGGGAGGGCTATTGGCGGCACCATCTTCCAACTTCAACCCAAAGCTCCGCTCCCCGGCGGGGCGGTCGGGGAGGGGAGCAGGTCGAAGACGCGTGTCCGCCCTCTCGACCATCGTACACCCCCACCCAACCCTCCCCCTCAAGGGGGAGGGCAATTTGGAATTACCTCTCTTTCGTTGCGGAGAAGGTGAGGTCGGGATTCTTTTCCTGCTGGTACCCGACGTCCCACGGGCTCTTGGCCATGAACACGAGGTCCCCGTCGCGGTCCCTGGCGAGGTTGGCGCGGTTGAACTGCTCGAAGCTCTTGAGCGCGTCCGGCGCCCCCCTGATCCAGCGCGCGGTCGCGAACGGCGAAGGCTCCAGCCGGGCGGCGACCTTGTATTCGGCGTCGAGCCGCGAAATCAGCACCTCGAGCTGGAGCTGGCCGACCACGCCGACGATCCACTGGCTGCCGAACTCGGGATAGAAAACCTGGATCACGCCCTCTTCGGACAGGTCGTCGAGCGCCTTCCTCAATTGCTTGGTCTTGGTCGGATCTTGCAGCGCGACCCGGCGGAGGATCTCGGGCGCGAAATTGGGAAGACCGGTGAAGCGGATGTCGTTGCGCTCGGAAAGCGTGTCGCCCACTCGCAGCGTGCCGTGGTTGGGGATGCCGATGATGTCGCCCGCCTCAGCCGTGTCGGCAAGCTCCCGGTCCTGCGCGAAGAACAGGATCGGCGAGTGGATCGCGATCGGCTTGCCGAGGCCGCTGGGCGTCAGCTTCATGCCGCGTTTGAAGGTGCCCGAAACCTGGCGCATGAAGGCGATGCGGTCGCGGTGGTTGGGGTCCATGTTGGCCTGGACCTTGAAGATAAAGCCGGTGACCTCGTCGCGGGTCGGCTCGATCTGGGTGTCGCCCGCGGGCTGCGGGCGGGGCGGGGGCGCCCACTTGGCAATCGCGCCGATCAGTTCCTCGACGCCGAAGTTCTTGAGCGCGCTGCCGAAGAACACCGGCGTCAAATCGCCATTGCGATAGGCGCCGAGGTCGAATGGGGGATAGGCCTCGCGGACCAGCTCGATTTCCTCCGCGAGCTCGCCCGAAAGCTCGCCCACCGGCTCGCGACGCCCAAGGAATTCGCGGCTGTCGCCTTCGGGCTTGGCAACCATGTCGTTCGCGAAATCGAGCACGCCGGTGAACAGCCCGCCCATCCCCAACGGCGCGGACTGCGGGCTGACGTCGAGCGCCAGCGCGTCGGCCACTTCGTCCAGGATCTCGAACAGCGGCCGCCCCTCCCGGTCGACCTTGTTGACGAAGGTGATGATCGGCAAGTTGCGAAGGCGGCAGACTTCGAACAGCTTTCTGGTCTGGCTCTCGATGCCCTTGGCGACGTCGATTACCATGACCGCGGAATCGACCGCGGTGAGCGTGCGATAGGTGTCCTCCGAGAAATCCTCGTGGCCCGGCGTGTCGAGCAGATTGAAGGTGATGCTGTCCTTCTCGAAGGTCATCACCGAACTGGTCACGGAGATGCCGCGCTGCTGCTCGATCTTCATCCAGTCGGACCGCGCGCGCCGTGCCTGCCCACGGGCCTTGACCTCGCCCGCAAGATGGATCGCGCCGCCCTGCAGCAGCAGCTTCTCGGTCAGCGTGGTCTTGCCCGCGTCGGGGTGCGAGATGATGGCGAAGGTGCGCCTGGAGCTTTGGGAGTTGGAGGTCATTTCGATTCTCTTTTGTCGTCATCCCCGCGGCGGCGGGGATCCGGAGCCGCAAGCCCTGCGCTTGCTGGATTCCCGCCTTCGCGGGAATGACGGAATGTCTAGTTTTCCCGCGCCACCCGGAACCCGGCGAAATCCTGGTTCACCGGCATCGGTTCGAGGCGGTTGATATTGAGATGCGGGGGCAGCTCGGCGACCCATTTGATCATCATCGCGATATCTTCCGCGGTCATCGGATTGACGCCGCGGTAGAGGTCGTCCGAGGCCTGCTGGCTGCCGGTGCGGACGAGGGTGAACTCGGTCTCGACCATGCCGGGCTCGATGCTGGTCACGCGCACGCCGGTGCCGTGGAGATCGGCGCGCAGCGCCAGGGTGAAGTGGTTCGCGAAGGCCTTGGACCCCGCATAGACGTTGCCGCCGGGGTAGATGTAGTTCCCCGCGACCGAGCCGATCGTCACGATCGCACCCTTGCGCGCGATGAGGCCGGGTAGCAGCAGCCGGGTCAGCCGCACCATCGCGGTGACATTGGTGTCGATCATCCTCTGCCAGTTCGCGAGATCGGCGTCCTGCGCGTTCGAGAGGCCATGCGCGCCCCCCGCATTGTTGACGAGGAGGTCGATGGCGCGGAAACCCTCCGGCAATCCGGCAAGCGCGGCGTCCATCGCCTGTGCGTCGGTCACGTCGAAGGCGGCCGGGTGGACCTTGCCCGCGCCAAGCTCCGCCGCCAGCGTATCGAGCCGTTCCTTGCGCCGGCCGGTGGCGACGCAGCGCCAGCCGCCCGCCACCAGCGCGCGGACGGTGGCTTCCCCGATGCCGGAGGTGGCGCCGCTGACGAATGCGGTCTTCATGGGGCGGTCTCCGGGGGGCTGACTGTGATGCCAAGCGTGAAGCTGCGATATGTTCCCGGTTCGAGCACGATCACGCCAGGTTTCTGCCGGAAATCGCCTTCGAATCCTTGAGGATCGGCAAGCCCCTGCCACGGCTCGATACAGAGAAAGGGAGCACCGGGAATCTGCCAGATGCCGAGCATCGGGCAATTATTCCATTCGACGGCCAGTGAGGCGCCGCCCGGCGCGCCGAACGAGCAGGCGCGAGAGTGAATGGCGTCCCAGATCAGCGCGTCGGCTTCGAACAGCGACGCGTCGGGCGCGAGGGTATCGCCCGTAACGGGCGTCGGAAACGATTCGGAAAGCATCTGGCCGGCCTTGTCGATCCGGCGAATGGCTTGCGGTTCGTCAAGTTCGAAGACGATCCGGTGATGCTCCTTCGCAGCGCCGCCGGGCAGTGGCCAGGCGAAGGCGGGGTGGAAGCCGAAGCTGAAGGGCAGCGGCGCGTCGCCGGTGTTGGAAACGGTCGCCGTGGTCATCAGCGTGGCGCCCCGGATGCTGTGGAACAGCTCGAGCCGGAAGGCGAAGGGAAACACCGCGCGGGTCGCCTCGCTGTCCGATAACACGAAGCGGACCCGTTCGCAGGGATCGTGTTCCTCCAGCGTGAACATCGACCTGCGCGCGAATCCGTGCTTGCCAATCGAATATTCTTTCCCGTCGAGGCGGTAGCGGTCGCCGTTCAGCGCGCCGACGACCGGAAAGAGCACCGGCGCGCGCCCCGACCACCAGCGCGGGTCGCCGTCGCTCATGTATTCGCGTGCACCCGCATCCCTGAGCGAAACCAGCTCGGCCCCGATCGGACTGATCGTCGCGGTCAGCTCGCCGCTCGAAATGACGACCGGTTCGCTCATCCGCGCAGGGAAGCGCCCTGCCTGGCGGCGGCGGCGACGATCCTGTCGCTGATCGCCTTGAGATCGGCATCGGTGAAGCTCTTATCGCCCGGTTGAAGGACGACCTCCACCGCCACCGACTTGTGGCCATCGGGCACACCCTGCCCGGCGAAGACGTCGAACACGCGCGCATCGGTGATGGCCTGCTTGTCCGCGCCGCGCACTGCCCGGACGAGATCGCCGGCGGGAAGCGCGGCGGGCACGAGGAAGGCGAAGTCGCGGGTGACCGGCTGGAGCGCGGGCGGGGCGTAATGCGGGCGCGCGAAGCCCGCGGCCTTCTTCGGCGGGATCGCATCGAGGAAGATCTCGACCGCCATCACCGGCCCGTCAATGTCGAAGGCTTTCAGCGTTGCCGGATGCAGCGCGCCGAAGCGGGCGAGCACGGTCTTGGGGCCGAGCCGGAGCGTGGCGGACTGGCCGGGGTGGAACTGGGGGCCGGCCTCGCCCATCACCTGCAGGTTCGCGACCGGGGCACCGGCCGCCTCGAGCAGCGCGAGCGCCTCGGCCTTGGCGTCATAGGCGTCAAACGGCGTGGCTTTCCCGGCGGCCCAGCCGCGCGGCGTCTTTTCGCCCGCCAGAACCACGCCCAGCGTGGGCTTCTCGTCGCTCGCGCCGCCATCGCCCCGGAAATAGCGCCGCCCGATCTCGAACAGGCGGGAACCGTCCGCCCCGCGATCGGCGTTGCGCTTGGCAGCGGCGAGCAGGCCCGGGATCAGCGACGGGCGCATCGCCTTCATGTCCTCGCTGATCGGGTTATCGAGCACCCAGAGGGCGCCCCCGGAATTGGCAAGGCCGTCCGCAAAGTGGTCGGCCTGCGGCTCGGGCAGGAAGCTCCACGTCACCGCCTCGTTGAGCCCGCGCGCGGCGGCCGTCCGGCGCAGCTTGCGCTCGGTAAGCTGGAGCGGCGTGGCGGTGGGCTTCGCGACTCCATCGGCGCGGGGCAGGGGGACGCTTCGGACATTGTCGAGGCCGTGGATGCGGACCACCTCCTCCACCAGGTCGGCGGGCCCCTCGATATCGTGGCGGCGCGGCGGGCAGGTGACGCTCCAAAGCCCCTCCCCTTCAGGGGAGGGGTTGGGGTGGGGGCTGCCATCGGCGCCGGGAGCACTGGCCCCACCCCCATCCCCTCCCCTGAAGGGGAGGGGCGAGACTCGGAAATCGAGCGCTTCGAGGATGCGGCGCTGTTCGCCTCTGGGCACCTCTACCCCCCCCAGACGCTGGGTCAGCGAGGGATCGAAGGCAATGAGCTCCGGCGTAACCGGTGGCTGACCAGCGCGCACCACCTCGCTCGGCTTGCCGCCGCAGATGCGGAGGATCAGATCGGTCAGGATCGCGAGCCCGTCGTCGAGGAAGACCGGGTCCACCCCGCGTTCGAACCGGGTGCGCGCGTCGCTGGTGAGGCCGAGCTTGCGGCCCGTCACCCCGATTCGGGTCGGATCGAAATAGGCGATCTCGAGGAGGACATCGGTGGTTGCCTCCGTTACACCCGAATGCTCGCCGCCCATGATGCCCGCGATGTCATGGACGCTCTTGTCGTCGGCGATGACGGTCATGGTGTCGTCGAGCGTGTAGGTCTTCTCGTTGAGCGCCAGCACCTGCTCGCCCGCTTTCGCCCGCCGCGCCGCGACCGCGCCCGACAGCCTGGCCAGGTCATAGACGTGCGCCGGTCTCCCGAAGGCGAGCATCAGGTAGTTGGTGATGTCCACCAGCGCGCTGATCGGGCGCTGGCCCGCCGCGATCAGGCGGCGCTGCATCCATTCAGGTGCGGTGCCGTTGGTGACGCCGCTGATGGTGCGGCCATAAAAGGCGGGGCAGCCCTCGGGATCGTCGGTGCGGATGTCCGTAGCGCAGGCGCCTTCGCCCGCGATTTCGGGAACGGGGAAGGGTTTGAGCGTTCCAACGCCCGCCGCGGCGAGGTCGCGCGCAATGCCGTAGACGCCCATGCAATCGGGCCGGTTTGGCGTGATCGCCACGTCGAACACCGGGCTGGCCGCGTGATAGGATGCGAAGTCCGCGCCGACGGGTGCATCTTCGGGAAGCTCGATGATGCCTTCATGATCGTCACCGAGCTGGAGCTCGCGCACCGAGCACATCATGCCGTTGGATTCGACGCCGCGGATCGCGCTCTTGCGCAGTTTCATGCCGTTGGCGGGCACGATCGCGCCGGGCAGGCCGAGCACGCCGGTCATGCCGGCGCGGGCGTTGGGTGCGCCGCAAATGACCTGCAACGGCTCTGCATCGCCCACGCTCACGGTCAGCACCTGCAATTTGTCGGCGTCGGGATGGCGCGCGGCGGTCAGCACCCTGGCGACCTTGAAGCCCGCGAGTTTCGCCGCCGGGTCTTCGATCCCCTCGACCTCGTGGCCGATACGGTTGAGCGTGGCGGCTATCTCCTGCACCGAAGCATCGGTCTCGAGGAAATAGCGCAGCCATTCGAGCGAGAACTTCACGTCAAAAACTCCGTTCGTGTCGAGCGAAGTCGAGACACGCCGCGTCCAGGCCTCTCGACTTCGCTCGAGGCGAACGGGGGGCGGGTATGAATCGTCATGCGCGCGCTCCCACCCCGGCCGAAAGCGTCGGCTGGTCGAAGGCCGAGAACCCGTAATGCGACAGCCAGCGGCCATCGCCGTCGAAAAAGGCGCGCAGATCGTCCATTCCGTATTTGAGCATCGCCAGCCGGTCGACGCCCACGCCGAAGGCGAAGCCCTGCCACTTGTCGGCGTCGAGCCCGGCGAATTCGAGCACCCGGCGGTTGACCATGCCGCTGCCGAGTAGCTCCATCCAGCCGTGACCGGGCGCATCGCCGTCCCCGCCGAGCACCCGGCGACCATTCACGTCCTGCCAGCCCACGTCGACCTCCACCGAAGGCTCGGTGAAGGGGAAGTAGCTGGGCCTGAGGCGGAGCACGATGTCGTCGCGCTCGAAGAAGGCCTTCAGGAAGGTCTCAAGCGTCCATTTGAGGTGGCCGAGGTGGATGCCCTCGTCGATCACCAGCCCTTCCACCTGGTGGAACATCGGGGTGTGGGTCGCGTCGCTGTCGCTGCGATAGACCCGGCCCGGCGCGATGATCCGAAGCGGCGCGCCGTGTTCGACCATCGCGCGAATCTGGACCGGCGAGGTATGGGTGCGCAGCAGCATCTTGCGGCCTTCGGCATCAACATCCGGGAAATAGAACGTGTCGTGCATGGCGCGCGCAGGGTGCGTCTCGGCCATATTGAGCGCGGTGAAATTGTGCCAGTCGTCCTCAATCTCTGGGCCTGTCGCGACCGAGAAGCCGAGGTCGGCGAAGATTTCTGCCAGCTCGTCCATCACCTGGCTGACGGGGTGGACCGAGCCGCGCGGCATCTCGCGCGCGGGCAGGGTAAGGTCGAGCACCTCGCGCGCGAGCTGGCTCTCCAGCGCCTGCGCCTCCAGCATCGCCTTGCGCGCCTCGATCGCCTCGGCGACGGCAGCGCGCATGCCCTGAATGCGAGGCCCTTCCGCCTGCCGCTGCTCGGGCGTCATCGCGCCCAGTGTCTTCAATGCGGCGCTGATCCAGCCCGCCTTTCCGAGCGCGGCGATGCGCTGCGCCTCGAGCGTGTCGGCATCGGCTTTCGCGATCGCGGCGAGCGCTTCGTCCAGTCGTGTCTGGTCGGTCGTATCCATCGGCGGTGCCCCTAAGGAAGGGCGCTCGTATTCGCAATGGGCTGGGTCTTGCGCCTAGGCCGTCGCTTCTGCCGGCGCCTGCAGCACCTGCATCGCCGTCCCCGCCGCCGCCGCGCGCGCCTGCGCCGCCGCCCACAGCACCGGGTGCGGCGCCGAGGCATATTTGCGCGGGGTCGTGTCCATGAAGCGCTTGAAGTCGCGGATGAAGTGCGCCTGATCGACATATTGCGTGTCGAGCGTGTCGAGCCATGCCAGCGAGGGATCGAGCATGAAATGCTGGAGGCTGCGCAGGAAGCGCTGGCGCCGCATGAGCAGCTTCGGCGAGAAGCCGAAGGCCGAGGTCGAAAGCCGCTCCAGCGTGCGCACGGTCATGCCGGACTGGTCGGCCAGCTCGCTTACCGTGGTGACGGCGGGATGGACCAGCGCAGCGTGGGCGCGCAGAATCTTGTCCTCGTCGCGCGGCGGGCGGGCGAGCAGCGAGACGAGATGCGCCTCCATCCGCGTGACGGTGTCGTCCTCGTCGCGGCCCTGGGCAGCGATGTCGAGAAGCGGGGCGAAGCAGGCGAACACCGAATCATCGGTCGCCTGTTCCCAGCTGTCCGCGTGGTCGGACGCGCGCGCTTCCGTGAAGCGGGCCCAGCCGAGCGGCAGCAGCCCCACCGTCCAGTAGCGCCCGGGCGCGAGGCTGAAATGCGTGGCATGACTGGTCGGCCCGATCCCGGCAATGGGATTGCACCGTTCCAGCGCACCCGGCCCGGGGCGGCAAGCCATGTCACCATCGGCGGAAAGGCGGATGTTCGGCCATTCGGGATAGACCTGGTCGAAGATCGTCCCGGCGCTCGCATCGACGTGGGTAAGCGAGATCGCGGAGACGTAAGGCCGCAGGCGCGGCGTCGGCAGAACATAGCCGACCGCAATTCCCGGGAACCTCTCGCTGCGATGCAGTTCCATGCCACCCCTGTCGAAACCCCCGCGCTCCGCGGTCGGAGCGCATTAGACGAACCCGGCGATTTGGTCGAGTGTTGCAGTGCAGCGCAGCAAGGAGCCGCCAAGCGCGGGTATCAATGCGCGAGGCCAGCCTTTGGTTCGCGGCGGATCGAGCGTCTGCACCGGCGAGCCCAGCACCCGCGCCCGTTCGGCCATGAAGGTTCGTAGCACCGGGTGGTCGCGCTCGGCATATTCGCTCGGGCACATTCCCATGAAGGCATGGAACTCGTGCGTGAAATGGGCATGGTCGGCGTACTGGAGATCGATCGTCTGCGTCCAGGTCGCGTCCGGCGACAGCATGTAGGTCGCGAGGGTACGCATCATGCGCTGACGACGGATGAGGAGCCGCGGGCCGAAGCCGAAATAGCGCGCGCACAGCCGCTCGAGCGAGCGCTGGCTGATCCCCGCGCGACGGGCGAGGTCGGATGCGCTGTGAAGCGCCGGGTCGATGAGCGCTTCGTGGATGGCGGCGATCTGGCGTTCGGCGCGCACCGGGCGGTCGATGGCGCGAAAAAAGGCGCCGATCATCGCCGCCTGCGCTTCATCATCGGCAGGCGCAGCGGCCAGCTGGTCCAGCAAAGGCACGAAATGCGCGAAGGCCGGGTGGTGCAGTCCGTCGCTGACGGTGTCGGCCATCTCGCTGGCGGGAACGTCCATGAACCTGGCCCAGCCGAGAGGAAGCAGGCCGATGCCCCACATCCGCGTCGTGCCGAGGCTGAAGCCGACCGGGTGCGAACTGGGGCCGGTGGCGGTGAAGAGGGTGCCGGTGAGGACGCCGCCGTCGGGTTGTGCGGTTTCCGGCGGGTCGCCCTGGAACAGGCGCAGGTTTCCCCACTCCGGGTGGAGCAGATCGGCTATCCGTTCCCCTGTCTCCAGCTGTACCTCCAGGAGGTAGAAGCTGGTAAAGCATCCTGCCAGCTCTGCCGGCGGAGCGAAGAACCGCGCCCGAAGGGTTCCTTGCCTCATTCCGCGCGCGAGGATGCACCCCGCGGCCTCCGGGCGCAAGCTTTCGGCGCGATTACGAAAACGGGGGCGGCCCGAAGGCCGCCCCGCGCGTGCCGGTCGCCCGGCGTCAGTCGCCGAAGTTCAGTTCGGCAGCGCGGCCTTTGCCTGCGCGATGATGGCGCCGAACGCGGCGCCTTCGTTCATCGCGATGTCGGCCATGACCTTGCGATCGAGTTCGATGCCGGCGAGCTTCACGCCATGCATGAACTGCGAATAGGTGAGGCCCTCCGCGCGGACGGCCGCGTTGATGCGCTGGATCCAGAGCGCGCGGAAGCTGCGCTTCTTAACCTTGCGGTCGCGATAAGCATACTGTCCGGCCTTCTCGACCGCCTGGCGGGCGACGCGGATCGTGTTCTTGCGGCGGCCGCGGTAACCCTTGGCCTGGTCCAGTATCCGCTTGTGCTTGGCGCGGGTGGTAACGCCGCGTTTGATGCGAGGCATATCGTATCTCCTGTGCTGTCGGCGGCTTACTTGAGGCCGTAGGGGGCCCAGAGTTTCACGTGGCCGGCGTCGGCCTCGGAAAGCACGGACGTGCCGCGGTTCTGGCGGATATACTTCGCATTGTGGCTGATCAGGCGGTGGCGCTTGCCGGCGACACCATGCTTGACCTTGCCGGTGGCGGTGAGCTTGAAGCGCTTCTTCACGCCGCTCTTGGTCTTCAGCTTGGGCATTTTTGTCTCCTGTCAGAGACACGCTGGAACCAGCCGTGGCAGCCCTTTCAGCCAGGCCGGTGGTCGATCACGTGTCGGTGAAGCGGGCGCCCTTATCCGCAAGCCGGTGCAAAGGCAAGGGGGTGAGAGCGCGTCCGGCCGTCAGAGCCAGCGCTTGTGCCGGGCCCAGAGGAACGAGCCCAGTGCAAAGGCCAGCATCGAGGCCACGATGGTGTAGAAGCCGCGCTCCCCGGTTTCGAAGAAGGGGGTCTTGAAATTCATCCCGAACAGCCCCGCGATCGCGGCCGCGGTGCCAATGATCACGGTGAAGAAGGTCAACGCCTTGACCAGCTCATTGGTCAGCTGTCCGACGCGCGAGGTCAGGAGGTCGAAGCTGCCCAGGACCAGCTCGCGCGCCCGCTCGATCTCGTCGAGCGCGCGTTCGTAGCGCGCCACGAGCCTGGCCGCCGAATCGTCGTCGAAGTGATCCGCCTCGGCCACCACGTCGGGCCGCCCGAGGCCATAGAACACTGGCCGCTGATCCGCGAGGAGGCGGCGCAGGCTAGACACACGGCGACGGATCTTGAGGATTTCGCCGAGCAGCGCCTCGCTGGAAGGTGCCGCCAATATGCGATCGTCCAATTCGTCGATCGCCGATTCGATCTGCGCGACCAGACTGAAATATCCTTCCAGATGCCAGTCGAGCAGCGAGGCTGCGAATGCCGCCGCGCCGAGCGCCCCGGTTCTGGTTTCGCCCTTGTCCTGATCGCGGAAACCCTGGAGAAAGCCGACCGGGCCGTGGCGAACGGTGACGAGCCAGTTTGCGCCCACAACGAAATCGAGCCGCGTGGAGCTTTCCGATTCCTGCTCGGGCAACGGCGCGACGCAGACGGCAAAATAGCGATAGTCGCCGTAATTCTCGACCCGGAATTCGTAGCGGCTGGCCGTTATCGCGGAGATGAGGCGCCGGTCGAGAGCGAGAGTTCGAAAGACTTCGCGCAATTGCTCGGCGTTTCGCGCTTCGATGTCCACCCACAGCAACGCGGTATCGCCGACCTGGTCGAGCAAGCCTGGCTCGAGCGGCACCTCGCGATCCTGGCCCTCGGCATCATAGAAATAGGCCCGAAGTGCGTCATTCATGCCTTACCGTCCCTTCGATGAGAGGAGGCGGCGCGGCGAAGCAGGAGATTGGCAGCCGACATCGGGTTTCTCATCGCATGAAGGAGACAACGGCGGGTGCTCCCGTGAGACTATAGGCTCCAAGGTTGGCTGCGCCAATACAGTAGGTTAGGGAAATCGACGGGAGGCCTCAACGGGGGAGCTCGCTCTTATTCGACGGTGGCATCGCCGCCCATGGCCTCCAGCACGTCTTCCAGCCGCGCCGGGTCGCCCAGGGCCAGGACGCGGCTGCCCTCCGCCTCGGCGCTGCCGGCATCGAGCGGATTGCCCTGCCAGTCGGCCATCAGCCCGCCCGCGCCCTCCACCACCGGCACCAGGGCGGCATAGTCGTGGATCTTGAGTCCCGCCTCGCAGACCACGTCGATGTGGCCGCTCGCGAGCAGGCCATAGGAGTAGCAGTCGCCGCCCCACACGATCTTGCGGCCCGCGACACCCTTGGCGAGTCCGATGAATGCGTCGGCCTCGTCCTCGGCGAAAAGGTTCGGACTGGTGGTCGCGAGCACGGCGTTTTCGAGCGCGGGGCAGGGGCGCGTGCGGACGGGGCGACCGTTGAAAGTCGTCGCCTCGCCGATCCGGCCCGCCCAGCGCTCCTTCAGGATCGGCTGGTCGATGATGCCGAGGACTGGCCAGCCGTCCTGCAGCAGCGCGATCAGCGTGCCGAAGATCGGGCGGCCGGCGATGAAGCTGGTGGTACCGTCGATGGGATCGAGAACCCACTGCCGCGCTGCGCTTTCGCGGGTGACGCCGTATTCCTCGCCGTGGATGCCGTCCTGTGCGCGTTCGATGTCCAGAATCGCGCGCATCGCGGCCTCGGCGGCACGATCCGCCTCGGTGACGAAGGACTGGTCCGCCTTGCGCTCCTCGCTCCAGTCCCCGCGGAACAGCGGACGGATGGCGGCACCCGCGGCATCGGCGAGGCGGTGGGCGAGCGCGAGATCGGCGGCACTTGGCATAACCGCGCAATTGCTGCATCAGCGAGAGCGGTCAAGGTCGCGGTGCCGCAGGCGCTCTTCGGGTCGTGTCGAAGGGGTTCCGCACCACATGGGCCAGAAATCGAAGGACCGGTCCCACGGGGGCCGGGACGATGCGGCGAATGCCGCGGCGTCGGCGATGACCTCGCTCACCGGGTCGACTCCCGGCGGGATGCCGCTTGCCTTCAACCGGACGCCACGTGCGGCCCTGCACCCCTGGATCATGCGCATCGGCGTGACCGACGTGACTTTGCCGCCCGGGCAGACGATCGTTTGCGCGACTTTCAGCGAGCACCCGGTGATGCGGATCATATTCGGCGCGGCGTGGACGGCGGAAACTGCAAACGGGCGGATGGAGTACGAGCCCGGCGAGGACGGGCTGGCGCTCTATTTCGGCCCCAACACCCGCCACATGCCGCTCACGGCGCATGGTTCCTTCCGCGTGCTCACGATCAATTGCGCGCCGGGCGCCGGGGCGGTGTTTCCCTATGCTCCGCCGCCGGAAACCTCGGCGGACCGGATCTACTGGCTGGATCCGATCATGGGCGGCAACGCCGTGCTGCCGGGCTACCGGCCGGGAGACGACAAACGCGCCTGGCTCGACCGTGCCGAGGACCAGCTTGCAGCCGCCCTGCTCGCCGCGCGGCCGAAGGCGCCCGAACCGCTGATGACGGCCTTCGAGACGCTGTGCCTGACCGATCCGGGCGCCTCGCTCGACGACTTTGCCAGCAACAACGCCGTGACGCGTCGCACCTTCGAACGCGCGATCAAGCGGGGCTGGGGGGTCAGCCCCGGCGCGGCGCTGCGGCGGGTGCGCGCACTGGACATGGCGGCGGTGCTGCTGGGCGTGGCGCTCGAGGACGAGGAGCAGGAGCTGCGGCTGCGCTATTTCGACGAGCCGCACCTTATTCGCGAGATGCGGACCTATTTCGACATGACGCCGGGACAGCTGAAGGGGCAGCCGCACCCGCTGCTCAACATCACGATGGAGATCCGCCAATCGCGGCGGGTCGAGGCGCTGGCGCGGATCGGCGCCGACGAGCCGCGCCCGTGGCGCGACCCCAGCGCGGAGCCGGCCCCGCCGACCGGCTAGTCACAGCCCCGGAAAGGCATGAAAATGCGGCGGCCGAACCAGGCGACCGCCGCACATCGTTTCCGGGAATTCGCTCAGGTGTAGGCGAGGTTCGCCCGAACGCAGCGGGTGCGGCGCAGCGCCGTCCCGAGCACCCCAA
>JAJYQP010000106.1 GCA_021794525.1 Pseudomonadota bacterium
CGCTGTTCGTCGGTGCCCGCGAGATAGCCCCAGCGCCCGGCCGCATTGGGGCCGGGTTTGGGCACCAGCCCCATGCCGCGGATCCAGTATTCGGCGCGCTCCAGCCCCTCGTCGCTCGCCAGGGTCGTGGAGGGCGAGACCAGCGCCACGGTATCGCCCGCGCGCAGGCGCGGCGGCTTGCCGGTAGACATTGGCCAGGCGGGGGTAGCCGCAAGGGCCGCGCCCGCCCCCAATCCGCCGAGGACCGCGCGGCGCCGGATCACGCGAGGCTCGCCGGACCGAAAGCGTGGGGCAGCAACTCGGACAGCCGCATCCGCCGCACCTCCGCGAGGCCCACGCAAAGCACCTCGGGATCGGTCCCGCCGAGCTGCGCGAGCTCGTTCAGCACCTGGCGGCAGCGGCCGCATGGCGTGATGGCATCGGCGCCGGGCCCGGTGACGGCGACCGCCTCCAGCCCGCCGCGCACCCCGTCCGCCATCGCCTTGGTCACCGCCACCGTCTCGGCACAGAGCGCAAGGCCATAGCTCGCGTTCTCGATATTGGTGCCGGTGACGACCGATCCGTCGGCAAAGCGCAGCGCCGCACCGACGGCGAAGCTGGAATAGGGCGAATAGGAATGGCGCGCGGCGTCGCGGGCAGCTGCGATCAGATCGTCGTCGGTCATGGCCAAGGGCTTAGCGGCAACATCCGGCACTTCCAAACACCCGCTCGTGTCGAGCGAAGTCGAGACACCGCGCGCAGCATCTCGACTTCGCTCGATGCGAACGGACCAGTCTATCCGACCAGCCCCAGCGCCCGATAAGTCGCGGTCAGCGTGGGCGCGGCGAGTTCGCGCGCCTTGGCGGCGCCGCGGGCGAGGATCGCGTCGAGCGCCTCGCGATCGCCGAGCAGTTCGGTGAAGCGCGCGGAGATCGGGCGCAGCGTTTCGACCAGCAGCTCGCCGAGCTTCGGCTTGAACGCGCCGAAGCCCTGCCCTCCATGCTCGGCCAGCACGGCCTCCGCGCTCATGTCGGCAAGGGCGGCGTAGATGGTGACGAGGTTCAGCGCCTCGGCCCGGCCCTCAAGCCCGGCGATCTCGCCGGGGAGCGGCTCGGGATCGGTCTTCGCCTTCTTCACCTTCTGCATGATCGTGTCGGCATCGTCGACGAGGTTGATCCGGCTCATGTCGCTGGCGTCGGACTTGCTCATCTTCGCCGTCCCGTCGCGCAAGCTCATGATCCGCGCCGCCTGCGGAGGGACGATCGGTTCGGGCAGCGTGAAGGTCTCGCCGAAGTCGTTGTTGAACTTCTGCGCGATGTCGCGGGCCAGCTCGAGATGCTGCTTCTGGTCCTCGCCCACGGGCACGTGGCTCGCCTGGTAGAGCAGCACGTCGGCGGCCTGGAGCACGGGATAGGTGAACAGCGCGACCGACTGGCCCTCGCGGTTCTTGCCCGCCTTGTCCTTCCACTGCGTCATGCGGCCCAGCCAGCCCATCCGCGCCGTGCCGCCGAGCAGCCATTGCAGTTCGGCATGGGCGGGCACCTGCGCCTGGTTGAACAGGATCGAGCGCGAAGGGTCGATCCCGCAGGCGACCAGCGCGGCGGCCATTTCCAAAGTTCCTCGCTTCAGCTCCGCGGGGACGTGCGGCTGGCTTATGGCGTGCAGGTCCGCGAGGAAGAACAGGCACTGGCTATTTGCTGCGCTATCGCCTGCGGCTGCTTGAGCGCGGTCGCCCTCCGCCAGCGCATCCTGCATCCGCACCCAGTTGCGGATCGCGCCGAGATAATTGCCGAGGTGGAGATTGCCGGTGGGCTGGATGCCGGAGACGACGCGCATGGTTGGATACTATTCCGAAAGATTGACCGGTTGGGCCGGACGGCGGCGCCGTAGCTGGGCGAGGAGCCCCTTGTCGAGCGCTCCGAAGAGGAAGGCGGCGGCGAAGAAGGTGGCGGCGCCGGCCAGCACCAGCCCCGCCAGCGCGGCAATCCGGACCGCGGCGCCCCCGCTCCACTGTGGCTCCAGCAGCGGGGCGAGCCAGACGAGCAGCCCCCCCATCACCCCCGTCGCCGCCACCTGCCGCGCGATCCTCCCGGCGAGCTGGCCCGTCATGGTGAACCAGCCGCGCAGTTGCAGCAGGGTGTAGAGCGTCGCGACATTGAGCCAGGCGGTGATCGCGGTCGCCGCGGCGAGGCCGACGATGCCGTAGCGCGGCACGACGTAGAAATTGAGCGCGATGTTCGCGCTGAGGGCGAAGGCCGCTACGAAGACTGGCGTTCGGGTGTCCTCGCGGCTGAAAAAGGCCGGCTGGAACACCTTGATGAGGACGTAGGCGGGCAGCCCCGCAACCAGCGCGACCACGATCTCGCCCATGATCCGCGTATCGCCCGCCGTCATGCGCCCGCCCTGGAAGATGCCGGTCGTGAAGGCCTCGGCGCAGATCGACAACGCGACCGCTGCGGGAACGCACAGCAGCATCGCGATCTCGATGGCGTTGGCCTGCAGGCGTTGCGCCTCGGCCCGGTTGTCCGCCTGGATGTGCCGCGCCAGCATCGGCAGGATCGCCGTGCCCAGCGCGATGCCGAAGATGCCGAGCGGCATCTGGTTCAGCCGGTCCGCCAGCTTCAGCAGCGTCAGCGAGCCCTGCGGCAGGCTGGTCGCGAAGAAGGTGTCGACGAGCTGGCTGATCTGGTAGATGCCCGCCCCGAAGGTCGCCGGCAGGATCAGCATCCCGAGCCGCTTCACCTCGGGCGTGAATTTCGGCAGCGTCACCTTGAGGCGCACGCCCGCGCGCCGCGTTGCGACGATCATGTAGACAAGCTGCGCCGCCCCCGCGAGCACCAGCGAGATCGCCAGCGCCCAGGCGACCACGGTGTCGTCGCCCCCCTCCCCGCGCAGCGCCGCCCCGGCAAGGATCCCGCCGATCATCACGATATTGAGCAGCACCGGCACGAAAGCGCCCGGACCGAAGCGGCTGCGCGCGTTGAGGACGCCCGACAGCATCGCGACCAGGCTGACGAGGCCGAGATAGGGAAAGGTCAGCCGCGACAGCACGACCGACAGCGCGAACTTGCCCGGCACCTCCTGGTATTCACGGGCGAGCAGCCACACGATCCCCGGCATCGCGATCATGCAGAGCGCGGAAAAACCCAGCAGCACCCAGACGAAGACCGACAGCACGTCGCCTGCAAAGCGGTCCGCCTCCGCCTCGCCCCCGCCGTCCCCGGCATGGAGGCGGCGGGTGTACATCGGCACGAAGGCGACGCTGAAAGCGCCTTCCGCGAACAGTCGGCGAAAGGTGTTGGGAAGCGTGAAGGCGAGCTGCCAGGCATCCGCCGCCAGCCCCGCGCCCAGCACGCGGGCGAGCAGCATGTCGCGCGCGAAACCGAACACGCGGCTGATCGCGGTCAGCCCGCCGATGGTGCCCACGCTGCGGACGAGCGAGGTCATGCTCTCAACCCGTCCGAACGAGCATCGTCGGGGTCAGTTGACTTCGTTCGAGCCCGGAGCGGCGGGCGTATCGCCGGCGGCCGCCTGCTGCGCGCGGGCGGCGAGCTGCTGCTGGTAAAGCGCGCCGAAATCCATCGGGTCGAGCATCAGCGGCGCGAAGCCTGCATCGCGGGTCGCATCGGCGATGACGCGGCGGGCGAAGGGGAACAGAAGGCGCGGCGCTTCTGCATACAGGAAGGCGTGCCCGGCCTCTTCCGGGATGTTGCGCAGGCCGACGAGCCCGGCATAGGTCAGCTCCACGAGGTAGAGATTGCCCTGCGGCATCTTCGCGCCGACGGTGATCTTCAGCTCGACCTCGTTGACCTCGTCGTTCACCGGCGTCGCGCCGATGTTGAACTGCACGTCCACCTGCGGCTGGTCGGTCCACTGGTAGCACGTCGGCGCGTTCGGGTTCTCGACCGACATGTCCTTGATGTACTGCGCGATCAGGCCCGCCATCGGCGCGTTGTCGGCACCATTGGCGCCGGCGCCGGGATCGAGGTTGATGTCGGTCAGGATGTCGCCTTCTTCGGCCATGGAAACTCGCCTTCGTTGAATAGATCAGGGGCGCGAACGGGCCTCGTGCCGGGTCGCGGATAGCCCCGCGCCTAGCAGCCGCGCGCTGCCGGGGCAATGGCGGCGCCGGGCCGCGCGAAAGCCCCGTCCCGCCGCGGGTCGCGCCGTTGCCAGATTGTAATTCCTCCCCATCTAGGGCAATAGGAACGAAACAGGGGCGCGGTGCGTCTAGTACCGTGCCAAGGAGCTTTTCCGTAACGTGATCCTCGAAATCGTCATTCTCGCGATGGTGGCCGGCTTCCTCGGCCTGCGCCTCTATGCGGTGCTGGGCCGCCGGGCGGAGCATGAGGAGGAGCAGGCGATACCAACCCGGTTCGACCGGCCGGACGAGCGCGTGGAGGATGCAGTCCCGCTCGATCGTCGCGCGCCTGCACGCGTCAAGGTACCAGGCCGTGCCGACGCCGCGCTCGCCAACGAGGCGGGCGTCCGCGCCATTGCCGCCGCCGATCCGCGCTTCGACATTACCGGCTTCGTCGAAGGGGCAAAGGGCGCCTATGCGATGATTCTCGAAGCCTTCTGGACGGGCGACCGGGATACGTTGCGCGAATTGTGCGACGATGACGTCTACGGAAACTTCGCCGCCGCCATCGACGCGCGCGAAGCGGCTGGCGAGACGCTCGACAACCGCCTCATCCGCATCGAGGATGCGACCATCCGCTCTGCCCAGCTGGACGGACGGGTGGCCCGCATCGCGGTGCTGTTCGTGGCCGATATCGCCGCGGTGACCCGCAATGCCGAGGGCACGCTGGTCGCCGGTTCGCTCGACGATGCCATCGAAAGCCGCGACGTGTGGACCTTCATGCGCCATCTCGACGCCCCGGGCCCGGACTGGAAACTCGACGAGACCGACGAGGGCTGAGCCCGGTCGCGGGGAGGGACACGTCGATGCGGACCGTCCTCGCGCTGGCCATGACCCTTGCGCTTGCCGCATGCGGACGGCTGGTGCCCGAGGGCAGGCCGCAAACCGGCGCGCCGCCGTTGCCGGCCCCCACGGCGACGCCCGCTCCCCTTCCTGCCATTTCCGCCGGTCCCCCGGTCGCCGCGCTGCGGCTCGGCGCGGAGGATGCGCGCGGCGCGCTCGCCAGCTTCGTCGAGTCCTGCCCGCAGCTGCTGGTTCGGACCGACGCCAGCAAAATGACCGTACCGGGCGACTGGCGCCCCGCCTGCGAGGCCGCTGCGAGCTGGCCCGCCACCGACGCGGTGCGCTTTTTCGAGACCCGGTTCGAGACGGCTCGAGTCGGTGATGGCAGGACCTTCATCACCGGCTATTTCGAGCCCGAGATCGCGGCCAGCCGCGTGCGCGCGCCGGGGTACGACGTCCCGATCTACCGCCTCCCGCCCGATCTTGTCCGCGCCTGGCCGGCCGACACGCCGCAAGACCAGCGCATCGGCAATCCGCCGCTTGGCCGCTACGACGAGAGCGGCGCCTTCGTCCCCTATTACGACCGCGCCGCGATCGAGGACGGGGCGCTCGCGGGCAAGGGGCTGGAGATCGCCTGGGCAGCGGATGCGGCGGAGGTGTTCTTCCTGCAGGTCCAGGGCTCGGGCCTGCTGCGCCTGCCCGACGGCGGGCTGATGCGGATCGGCTACGCCGGCCAGAACGGCCGCGGCTATGTCGGCATCGGCGGATTGATGCGCGAACGCGGGCTGATCGGCGACGGGCCGGGGCAGTATCCCGGCTCGATGCAGGGCATCCTGCGCTACATTCACGAGAATCCCGAGGCGGGCCGCGTGCTGATGCGCGAGAACCCGAGCTGGGTGTTCTTCAAGGACAACGGCCAGAACGGCCCCTTCGGTGCGCTCAACGTCACCGTTCGCGCGGGAAGCTCTGTCGCGGCGGACCCGAATTTCGTGCCGCTCGGTGCACCGATCTGGCTCGACGTCGATCGGGGCGAGGCCGACGGGCTGTGGATCGCGCAGGATACCGGCGGCGCGATCAAGGGCATCAACCGCTTCGATACCTTCTGGGGTAACGGTCCGCAGGCGCGCGAGATCGCGGGCGGGATGAGCGGGCGGGGCGAGGCGCTCGTGCTGCTCCCCAAGGGAGTGCTCGCGCGCCTGCTGGAGCGATGAAGCTGCCCCGCACGATTCCGCGTGGCCTCAGCGAGGACGAGGCGGCAGCCTGGGCACGGCTGGCGGCGACGGTGGAGCCGATGGCGGGGAAGGCTGCTCCGGTGTGCAAGCCGCAACCCGAAGAGCGCCAAAGCCCCCCTCCCAGCGCGGAGGGGCTGGGGGAGAGGGAGCGCACCGCAAGTACGCGTCGAAGCCCTCGACGTAGCGCACCCCCACCCGACCCTCCCCCTTCAAAGGGAGGGCTTCCGCGTGCCGGTCAGTCTGGTACCCTCGATTCCCACTGGGAGCGGCGGCTGCGCTCCGGCACATTGCCACCCGATTTCACGCTGGACCTGCACGAACATTCGCTCGACGCCGCCTATCAGCGTCTCCTCGGTGGGCTCGACATCGCGCGCGAGACGGGGGCGCGGGTGGTGCTGGTGATCGCCGGGCGCGAGCGGCCCACCCACGCCGCCGACCGCGCGGACCAGCGCGGCGCGATCCGCGCCAAGCTGCTCGACTGGCTCGCCGCCAGTCGCCACGCGGGCGCTATCGCCGCGATCCGCAAGGCACACCGCCGCCACGGGGGCGATGGCGCGCTCTACGTGATCCTCAGGAAGCCGCGCTGAGCTTCGCCGTCCGGCCAGCCACGCGCAAGAAAAAAGGCCCCGGCAGTGTTGCCGGGGCCCTAGTTGGGCGGCCCGCGGTTGGGGGGGTCAGGCCGCCTTCACCTCAGTGATACTTCTCATAGGTCAGGTCGAACCGGTCGGCGTTCATCACCTTGGTCCAGGCCTTGACGAAGTCCGCCACGAACTTCTCCTCATTGCCGTTTTCCGCATAGACTTCGCCGACGGCGCGCAGTTCGGAGTTGGAACCGAAGATCAGGTCCGCGCGGGTCGCGCGCCAGGTTTCGCCGCCGGACTTGCGATCCGTCGCGACATATTCCTCGCCATTCGCCCCCTCGCTCTCGCTCCACACATTGGTCATGTCGTAGAGATTGACGAAGAAGTCGTTGGTAAGCTGGCCGGACCGCTTGGTGAAGTGGCCGTGGCCGCGCTCGCCGTGGTTGGCGCCGAGGACGCGCAAGCCGCCGATCAGCACCACCATTTCCGGCACCGAGAGGCCGAGCAGCGACGCACGGTCGAGCATCATCTCTTCCGTTTTCACCACCAGCTTCTTCTTGCCGACATAGTTGCGGAAGGCATCGGCCTCGGGCTCCATCCAGTCGAAGCTCTCGACATCGGTCTGGTCCTGCGTGGCATCGCCGCGGCCACCGGTGAAGGGCACGTTCTTCGCGCCCGCCATCTCCAGGCCAACCACACCGCCCAGCACGATGGCATCGGCAAGGCTCATCTCGCCGCGCAGGCCGTTCAGGGTATCGAGCACCTTGCCGAGCATCTCCGGCTCGTTGACGTCCCAATTCCGCTGCGGCTCGAGCGCGATGCGTGCGCCGTTGGCGCCGCCGCGGTGGTCGGACTTGCGATAGGTCGAGGCCGAGGCCCAGGCGGTCTTGACCAGCTGGCTCACGGTCAACCCGCTCGCCTTGATCTTGTTCTTCACCTCGGCGACCAGCGCGTCGGACGGTATTGTGCCCGCCGGGACCGGATCCTGCCAGATTAGGTCCTCGGCCGGAACCTCGGGGCCGAGGTAACGGATCTTGGGCCCCATGTCGCGGTGGGTCAGCTTGAACCAGGCGCGGGCGAAGGCGTCCTTGAACGCTTCGTGATCGTTGCGGAACTTCTCGCTGATGGCGCGGAACTCCGGGTCCATCTTCAGCGCCATGTCGGCCGTGGTCATCATGGTGGGAACCTTCTTCGACGAGTCCCAGGCCGCCGGGGCCATGTCCTCTTCCTTCTGGTTCACCGGCTGCCACTGCTGCGCGCCCGCGGGTGAGCGGACCAGCTCGTATTCGTAGTCGAGCAGCAAACGGAAATAGTTCTCGCTCCATTCCCTGGGGGTGTTGACCCACGAACCCTCGATGCCGCTGGTGACCGCGTGTTCGCCGATGCCGCCGTGCTCTTCGCCGGAAACCCAGCCGAAGCCCTGCGCGACAAGGTCGGCGCCCGCGGGTGCATGGCCAAGTGTCGACGCATCGCCGTTACCGTGCGCCTTGCCGAAAGTGTGGCCGCCCGCGGTGAGCGCGACGGTTTCTTCCGAATTCATCGCCATGCGGCTGAAGGTCGCGCGTATGTCACGTGCGGACTGGAGCGGGTCGGGATTGCCGCCCGGACCTTCGGGGTTGACGTAGATGAGGCCCATCTGGATCGCAGCCAGCGGCCCTTCCAGCTCGTGCATGCCGTGCTCGGGGGCGATGCGGGTCTGGACCCCCTCGTTCACCCACTTGTCCTCGCTGCCCCAGTAGATGTCGCGCTCGGGTTCATACACGTCGGCACGGCCACCGCCGAAGCCGAACACGGGTCCGCCCATGTCTTCGATCGCAACATTGCCGGCGAGGATGAAGAGGTCGGCCCAGCTGATGTTCTTCCCGTACTTCTGCTTGATGGGCCAGAGCAGGCGACGCGCCTTGTCGAGGTTGCCGTTGTCGGGCCAGCTGTCGAGCGGGGCGAAGCGCTGCTGGCCGCTGTTAGCGCCGCCGCGCCCGTCGGCGGTGCGGTAGGTGCCCGCCGCGTGCCAGGCCATGCGGATGAAGAACGGGCCATAATGGCCGTAATCCGCCGGCCACCACGGCTGGCTGTCCGTCATCAACGCCTTGAGATCGTTCTTGAGCGCGCCGTAGTCGAGCGCGTTGAAGGCCTCGGCGTAGTCGAAATCCTCGCCATAGGGGTTGGTCGAGCCGTTCGGATTGAGGATCTCGGTGGCCAGCATCTCCGGCCACCAGTCCTTGTTGGTCCGGCCCAGCAGCGCGCGCACGCCGCCATCATGCGGGAAGGGGCAGCCGCCCTCGATCGATCCGGTCTTGGCGTCCATGGGGTCTCTCTCCTGTCGAGTCTGGGAAGTGGGTGTGTACCCCGCCCTCATGACGCTTTCATATTGATGCGTCCAATCGATTGATTGACTGTATTCGATTGACTGAACCGATTTGTCGGCAAGCCGCCAGCGACGATGCAGCGAGAAGACACGGTGCTCGCGCAAAGAGTGATTTACGAAGCCCGGTTAACCGGTCGGATGCGATCTTCCATCCTTCCATGCGCTCTGTGCTTCGCCGCTCCGGCTGCGGCGCAGACCTTTACCGGCCCGCCGCCGTCATCGATGGCGACACACTGGACATGTCGGGCGCGAGAATTCGGCTGTTTCGGTATCGATGCGCCCGAATTGATGCAGACGTGCCAGCGCGGCGGCGAGGAATGGCGCTGCGGGCAGGATGCGAGGGCGTTGCTAGCCGAGATCGTGGCCACCCGGACGCTCAGTTGTGCTGCGCGTGATCGCGACCACTATGGCCGCATTGTTGCGATCTGCCGCGCCAGTGAGACCGACCTGTCCGCTTTCATGGCCCGCGAAGGCTTCGCCATCGCACTCCCGCAGTTCACCTCGGCCTATCTCGACCTCGAGGCGCGGGCGAAGAAATTCCGGCTGGCCCTGTGGGGCTCGACCTTCCTGATGCCGGCCAATTTTCGTCACGCCAATCCCGCACTCTTCGTACCACCCGCGAAAGCCCGCGCCAACGCCTGGCCGGACCACTTTGTCGCGGCGCGTGGCAGCGGCAACCAGCTGGTCCTATCGAAACTGCGCACAGGCGCGCGCGGCAGGCGCCGCCCCGCTCTATCGCGGTCAGCCGGGCTACGGCGCGCACATGGATGGCGACGGCGACGGGATCGCCTGCGAACCCTGTCGACGCTGACACCGCGCCAGCGCGCAACATTCGCACGAAAAAGCCCTCGGAATTGCTCCCGAGGGCTCGCTTATTCCGATCCGGAAATCAGGCGAAGGATACGGTTGTGATTTGCCGACGACGCATCGCTCCGCCGATCGCCCCGAAGCCGAGGATCAGCAGCGCCCATACTGCCGGTTCGGGCACACCGTTCTGGAGATTCCGCACGACGATGAATTCGGCAACACCGCCCGAGTTCCACGGATATTCGTTCAGCCCGCATCCTGCGCCGGGACCATTGCAGAAGTCACCGTGAGAGAAGCTATTATTGAAATAGGGCACCGCCAGTGCGGCGAAACCCTGGAGCCCATTGGTAAACTGCCAATTGGCGCCGACCGCGTCAGGCGTGCCGTCGAGATTGGCATTCGCCCCGGCGTAGATGAACTGATTCGCCGTCGGAGCGAGCGCCAGTTCTGCCGCAGTCGGAAGGCGCCAACCGAGCGTGCCCTGATAGGAAAGGTCGATTGTCGAGGCGTCACCCAGCGGCGAGGCCCATGCCCACTGCAGGCCGTTGTAGGAGACCGTAGCGTTTACCGGCACCGGCAGATTCACAATGGCCTGTGCAGGCGCGGCCACCGCCAGCGCGGCAAGCGACGCACCGAGACCAAGCCCCAGTTTCTTCATTATGTTCATAATCTTAACCCCCAAACCCACCAGGCACAAGATTATGCCTGTAATTGCGCCCGTAGGGTAGCTTACCACCGATCCCCTTCGTGACGAACTGAATTATAATCAGACGACCAAAAAGGCGCATGATTTTTCTATCCTGTCCCGTTTTGATACAGATTGTTTCAGTCAGCCCCGCACTGCGCCCGGTCCAGCAGCTTGTGATCTGCGAGAACCAGCGCCATCATCGCTTCTACCACCGGCGTGCCGCGGATGCCGACGCAAGGATCGTGGCGGCCCTTGGTGCGGATTTCAGTCGCCGCTCCGCCGCGGTCGATGGTGTCGACGGGGGTGAGGATCGAGCTGGTCGGCTTGAACGCCACGCGGCAGACCACCGGCTGGCCGGTGCTGATGCCGCCCGCGATGCCGCCTGCGTGGTTCGAATCGAAGCGCGGGCCGTCATTGCCGGGGCGCATCGGATCGGCATTCTCCTCGCCGCTCAGCCGTGTAGCGGCAAACCCGTCGCCGATCTCCACGCCCTTGACCGCGTTGATCCCCATCATCGCAGCCGCGAGGTCGGCATCGAGCTTGGCATAGACCGGCGCGCCCCAGCCTGCCGGAACGCCCGTGGCGACACATTCGACCACCGCACCGAGGCTCGATCCGGCCTTCCGCGCCTCGTCGACCAGTTTCTCCCACCGCGCCGCCGCCGTGGCGTCGGGGCACCAGAATGGGTTGCGGGCGATCTCGTCCGCGTCGAACTTTGCCGGATCGATCGCATCGCCGCCGATCTCCGCCACATAGGCGAGGATGCGGACCTCGGGGATAACCAGCCGCGCGACCGCGCCCGCAGCCACCCGCGCCGCCGTCTCGCGCGCGCTTGACCGCCCGCCGCCGCGATAGTCCCGAAAGCCGTATTTGGCGTCATAGGCATAGTCGGCGTGGCCCGGGCGGTAGGCCCTGGCGATGTCCGAATAGTCCTTGGATCGCTGGTCGGTGTTCTCGATCATCAGGCTGATCGGGGTGCCCGTGGTCCTGCCCTCGAATACCCCCGACAGGATGCGCACCGCGTCGGGTTCCTGCCGCTGGGTGGTAAACTTGTTCTGGCCCGGCTTCCTCGCGTCGAGCCACGGCTGGATATCGGCCTCGCTCAGCGGCAGCCCCGGCGGGCAGCCGTCGATCACCGCGCCGAGCGCCGGCCCGTGGCTTTCGCCCCAGGTGGTGAAGCGGAAAACCCGCCCGAAGCCGTTCCAGCTCATCCGCCGGTCACGCTCATGTGGCGGGCGACCGCGGGTTCAGGATCGGAGAGGTCGAAATCATGGCGTGCGGGCTTGCCTTTCAACAGGCGATCAAGTGCCCGATCAAGGGCAGCACCGTCGCCCGAGCGCAGGATGTCACGCAGCTCCACGTTCTGATCGTGGCCCAGGCAGCCATAGACCGTGCCGGTCGCGGTCACCCTGATACGGTTGCAACTGGCGCAGAAATTGGCGCTGAGCGGTGATATGAAGCCCACCCGCGTCCCGGTCTCGACCACGTCGCAGTAGCGCGATGGCCCACCGGTCCTATGGATGGACGGAATAAGCGTATAGCGCAGCTCCAGCGCCTCCCGCGCCGCGGCGAGCGGGAGATAGCTGTCCTCGCGCCGGCCCGACACTTCGCCCAGCGGCATGGTCTCGATCAGCGAAAGATCGAACCCGCGCGCCCCGCACCAGCCGAGCATGGCGGCGAATTCGTGGTCGTTCACGCCGTTCAGAGCGACCATGTTGATCTTTACCGCCAGCCCCGCCGCCTGCGCCGCGTCGAGCCCTGCCAGCACCTGCGCGAGATCGCCGCCGCGCGTGATCGCGGCGAACCTGGCCGGGTCCAGCGTGTCGAGGCTGACATTGATCCGCCGCATCCCGGCCGCGGCCAGCCGAGCGGCATGGGCGGGCAACGCCATGCCGTTGGTGGTCATGGTGAGTTCCGCAAGGCCGTCGACCGAGAGCGCGCCCAGCGCGTCTGCGAGGTCACCGATGCCGCGCCGGACCAGCGGCTCCCCGCCGGTTAGCCTGATCCGGCGAACCCCCCGGGCCACGAAATGCCGCGCGAGCTCCGCCAATTCCTCCAGCGTCAGCAGCTCGCGCCGCGGCAGGAAGGTCATGTCCTCGGCCATGCAATAGGTGCAGCGCAGGTTGCAGCGGTCGGTCACCGACAGGCGCACGTAGTCGATCGTCCGTCCGTGGGTGTCGGTAAGGGCGCGCGCTGCTGTCACGCGCCAAGGGCTAGGGCGGGCTGCCACGCTCCGCAAGCGGCTTGGCAATCACGGGCGCAGGTTGCGGGCCAATTCTTCCTCCACGCGGGTGAAGGCGGACTTGATGCCGGTATCGGCGTCAAGGACATCGGTGGCGAAATAGGCGACCCCGGTGCCGCGCGCGATATCGAGCCAGAGCCCGGACTTGAGGCCATAGGCATCGCCCGCATGGCCGACCCGCGGCCGTCCGTCAGCGAAGGGATCGTCGCGGCACCCCTCCTGCCGCGTCGCGAGCACCTGCGTCGCAAGGCCATAGCGGCATAGGAACCCTTTCTCCGGCTCGCCATTGGTGCCGTCATAGGTCCAGAGCGGCGCGAGGAGTGTTCGCACGGACGCGGGGGTGAGCAGGCGCACACCGTCCAGTTCGCCGCCGTTCAGCAGTATCCGCCCGATCCTGGCGAGATCGCGGCCCGAAATCCTCAGCCCGCCCTGAGGGGAGAAAATGGCGCCATTCCTGCCCGCCTGCCATTTGGAAAGATCGCAGCTGCCGTCGCTGGCCGGCGCCACGGGGCACGCGGCGATCATGTCCCGCGTGTCGCGGGTCGGCTGCCGCTCGCGATACTGCACCACCGCGCGCGCCTTCGCCTGCGCGGAGCAGCTCGCCCAGTTGTAGCAGGCGTCGAGCTCAAAAGGATCGAGCACCAGCCGCTTCATCAGCAGGTCGAAGCGCTCGCCGGTCGCCTTTTCCATCACCGCGGCGACCACAGGAGTGTTGAAATTGGCGTAGCGGTAGAAACGGCCGGGCGCATGCTCCGCGTCCCACGCCTTCGGATCCGCGAGCACCGCCTGCATGTCCGCATCCAGTGGAAGAACATAATCGACGGTGTCGGTCAGGCTGGAGGTGTGCGAGAGCAGCTGCCGCAGCGTGATCGGCGCGTCGGGGAAGGCGGGATTGCGCAAGCGCGCGCCGAGCCAGCGCGAGATATCGGCGTCAAGGTCCAGCGTGCCCGCCTCGACCAGCCGCATGACCCCGATGGCAACCACCAGCTTCGAGATCGAAGCAATGCGCGCGGGGTCGTCCGCCGTCAGCTTGCGCCCCGTCGCCCGGTCGGCGACGCCCGCCGCCCGGACAGCGGTTTCGCCCTTGCGATCGAAGGCGATCCGCACCGCACCGACCGGCTCCTGGCGGGGGATGGGCTGGGCCGTGGTCGGCGTGCCCGCCAAGAAGACCGACACAGCGAGAGGGATTGTGGTGCGCTTGGCAGGCATTCGTTCTCCCCCGTCTCATCGGCCCGTGATAGGATCACAATACAGGCGCTCCCCGGTCTGCCAAGATTCCGTTGCGCCCCTCTCGCGTCTGGACAGGACGGGCGCTAGAGAGGCGCGCATGATCGCCTCGCCTTTTCTGCTCTATCTTGGCCATTCCACCGACCCGGTCGGTATCAAGACCTCGCGCGGACTGGCGACATTTCGGTCAACGGACTGCGTGGGGGAGTTCCGCCATGACGACTGCCCGCTGACGCTCGGCCTGCCGCGACTGACGATGGCGGAGGCGGCGGCGCACGGCGCGAAGACGCTGGTTCTCGGCATCGCCCATCCCGGCGGTGACATGGCCCCGGCGCTTATCGAGGATGCCGCCGCCGCGCTCGAGGCGGGCATGAGCGTCGCCTCCGGCCTCCACCACCGTCTGCACGACGTGCCCCGGCTGGTGGACATGGCCCGGTCGCGCGGCCTCGACCTCATCGACGTGCGCGATCCCCCGGCGGACCTTACCGTCGGGAAGGGCACACCCCGAGCCGGCCGTCGCCTGCTGACGGTCGGCACCGATTGCTCGGTCGGCAAGATGTACGCCTCGCTCGCGCTCACCGAAGGGCTGCGAAGCCGGGGCGCGAAGGCGGACTTCCGCGCGACGGGCCAGACCGGCATACTGATTGCGGGCAGCGGCGTCCCGGTCGATGCGGTGGTGGCCGATTTCATCTCAGGCGCGATCGAGGCGCTCGCGCCCGCGCGAAGCGACGGCGGCTGGGACGTGATCGAGGGGCAGGGCGCCTTGCTGCACCCCAGCTTCGCCGGGGTCTCGCTCGGCCTGCTCCACGGCGCGCAGCCCGAGGCGATCGTGCTGTGCCACGACCCGGCGAGGAAGGAGATGCGCGGCCTGCCGGGGCGACCGATGCCGGACCTCGTTGAAACGCTCGCGCTAAATCTCCAGCTCGCACGGCTGACCAGCCCGCAGGTCTATGCCGCCGGGGTGTGCCTCAACACCGCCGCCTTCGACGAGGCCGCGGCGCGCGCGCTGTGTGCCCGTGCCGAGCAAGAGACCGGCCTTCCCGCCACCGACCCCCACCGCTTCGGCACTGACCCGATTCTCGACCTGCTATGCCCCGCCAGTTCGCCGCCCGGCACGACCGCTTCGCGCTGAGCCGCCCGTTCCGCATCAGCCGCGGGGTCAAGACCGCGGCCGACGTGGTCACGGTCACGGTATCGGAGAGCGGGATCGAAGGCCGCGGCGAAGGTGTGCCCTATCCCCGCTACGGCGAAAGCGTCGACAGCGTGCTGGCACAGATCGAATCGGTCACGGATGCAATTTCGGGGGGCGCCACACGAACCGACCTCTCGGCCCTGATGCCGCCGGGCGCGGCGCGCAACGCGGTCGATTGCGCATTGTGGGACCTGGAGGCGAAGCGCGAAGGCCGGACGATTGCGGAGCTGATCGGCGCGCCCGTCCCCACCCGGATCGCCACGGCGCTGACCGTGGTGATCGACACGCCAGCGGCAATGGCGGAGGCAGCGCGCGCAATTGCCGCTGCGCCGCTTCTGAAAGTGAAGGTCGATGCCCATGACCCGGCTGCCGCGATCCTCGCGGTGCGTGACGCGGCACCGTCCGCTCAGCTGATTGTCGATCCAAACGAGAGCTGGGACGAGGCGCTGCTGCGCGCCGTCATGCCGGTCCTTCAGGACTGCCGCGTCGCAGTGCTCGAACAGCCGGTTAAGGCGGGCGATGACGGCTGGCTAGACACTTATGACAGCCCGGTCCCGATCTGCGCGGATGAGGCCATCCACACGATCGCCGAGCTGGACGTGGTCGCGGCGCGCTATGACGCGGTCAATATCAAGCTCGACAAGACCGGCGGGCTGACCGCGGCGCTGGAGCTGGCGCAAGCCGTGCAGGCGCGGGGCATGAGGCTGATGAGCGGCTGCATGGTCTGCTCCTCGCTCGGCATCGCACCGGCGCTCCACATCGCGCGGCTTGCCGAATGGGCCGATCTCGACGGACCGCTGTGGTTGGCACAGGATCGCCCGGGCGGTGTCAGCGCCGAGGGCGGCTGGATGAGCCCTCCCGCGGAAGGGTTCTGGGGGTGAGGATCGCGGTGCTGCTCGCCCGTCCGACTGACAGCAGCGCTTTCGCGCGGGAAAAGCGAATTCGCGTGGCCCCGCCGCCGCACCGGGATTAGGCGCGGGCGTGATGACCACCGCCCTGCCCCTTACCCATCTCCAGCGTCTCGAGGCCGAGGCGATCCACATCATGCGCGAGGTCGTGGTCGAGGCGAGCCGACCGGTGATGCTTTATTCCGTCGGCAAGGACAGCGCGGTGATGCTGCATCTCGCGCGCAAGGCCTTCCATCCCGCGCCGCCGCCGTTCCCCCTCCTCCATGTCGATACCACCTGGAAATTCCGCGCCATGTACGAGCTGCGCGACCGGATCGCGGCGGAAGCGGGGATGGAGCTGATCGTCCACCGCAATCCCGAGGCGCTCGCGCGCGGCATCAATCCCTTCGATCACGGTCCGCTCCACACCGATATGTGGAAGACGCAGGGGCTGAAGCAGGCGCTGGATGCGCATGGTTTCGACGCGGCCTTCGGCGGCGCGCGGCGCGACGAGGAAAAGAGCCGGGCGAAAGAGCGGGTATTCTCCTTCCGCAACGCGGGCCACGGCTGGGATCCGAAGACCCAGCGGCCCGAGCTGTGGAACCTCTATAACGCCCGCAAGCGTCCCGGCGAAAGCATCCGGGTCTTCCCGATCTCCAACTGGACCGAGCTCGACGTGTGGCAATACATCGCCGCCGAGGGGATCGAGATCGTGCCGCTCTACTTCGCCGCTCCGCGCCCGACCTTCGAATGGCAGGGCGGGCTGTTCATGGCCGACGATCCGGAACGGCTGGCACGGGTCATGGGTACGCTGCCGCCCATCACGACACGCTCGATCCGCTTCCGCACGCTCGGCTGCTTCCCGCTGACGGGCGCCGTGGAGAGCGAAGCCGCGACGCTCGATGACGTGATCCGCGAAACACTCCTGACGACAACCAGCGAACGCCATGGCCGCGCCATCGACAGGGACGATGGCGGCGCGGGGATGGAACGCAAGAAGCAGGAAGGCTATTTCTGATGGCCGACCATGACGCCTACCGCCCCGATGCGCTGATCGCCGAGGACATCGAGGCCTATCTCGCCGCCCATTCGGCCAAGACGATGCTGCGCTTCATTACCTGCGGCGGCGTGGACGATGGCAAGTCCACCCTGATCGGGCGGCTGCTCTACGATACCCGCGCGATCTTCGCCGACCAGCTCGATGCGCTCGAAACCGACAGCCGCCGCATCGGCACGCAGGGCCAGGCGATCGATTTCGCACTGCTGGTGGACGGCCTTGCCGCCGAGCGCGAGCAGGGCATCACCATCGACGTCGCCTATCGCTTCTTCTCGACCGGGCGGCGCAAGTTCATCGTCGCCGACTGCCCGGGGCACGAGCAATACACGCGGAACATGGTGACCGGCGCCAGCACCGCCGATTGCGCGGTGATCCTGATCGATGCGCGCAAGGGCGTGCTCGTCCAGACCCGGCGGCACGCCTATCTCTGCCACCTGCTCGGCATCCGCCATTTCGTGCTGGCGGTGAACAAGATGGATCTCGCAGGCTACGATCGAGGCGTGTTCGACGCCATCGTGGCCGATTTCATGTCTTTCGCCGCATTGATCGGGATCGAGCATTTCACTGCCGTCCCGCTATCCGGATTCGCGGGCGATAACGTTACCGAAGCCCCATCAGCCAACACCGCCTGGTACCACGGCCCGAGCCTGCTCAGCCACCTTGAGACGTTAGGTGTTGACGGGGCGGACGGGGCCGCGCCCTTCCGTTTGCCAGTGCAGTGGGTGAACCGCCCCGACCTCGATTTCCGCGGCTTTGCGGGGCTGATCGCCAGTGGCGCCGTCCGCCCCGGCGACGCGGTCCGCGTGCTGCCCGGCGGCCGGACGACGACGGTGCGCGAGATCATGACCTTCGATGGCGCGCTTCCGCAGGCGGTCGCAGGCCAATCGGTCACGCTGACGCTCGCCGACGAGATCGACTGCTCGCGCGGCTCGGTCATCGCCGCCGCCGACGCGTCGCCGCAGACCGCCGACCAGTTCGAGGCGACCCTGGTGTGGATGGCCGAGGAAGCGATGATGCCGGGCCGCGGCTACTGGCTGAAGCTCGCCACGCAGACCGTCACCGCGACAGTGCAGCAGCCCAAGCATCGGGTGGACGTGAATACGCTCGAGCAGCTGGCCGCCAGGACGCTCGACCGCAACGAGATCGGTGTGGCGGAAGTCTACACCGACAAGCCGATCGTGTTCGAACCCTATGCCGACAACCGCACGCTCGGCGGCTTCATCCTCATCGACAAGGAGACGAACGCCACCGTCGCCGCCGGGCTGATCCGCTTCGCGCTGCGCCGCAGCCAGAACGTCCACTGGCAGCCCACCGACATCACCCGCGCGGACCACGCCGCGCTCAAGAACCAGCGCCCGCTGGTGCTGTGGTTCACGGGCCTGTCGGGCGCCGGCAAATCGACCGTCGCCAATGCGGTCGAGAAGCGGCTGGCGCGGATGAACCGCCACACCTTCCTGCTCGACGGTGACAATGTCCGCCACGGCCTCAACAAGGACCTGGGCTTTACCGAGGCCGACCGGATCGAGAACATGCGCCGCGTGGGCGAGGTCGCGCGTCTGATGACCGATGCCGGCCTGATCGTGCTCACCGCCTTCATCAGCCCGTTCCGGGCCGAACGCGACATGGTCCGGGCGATGATGGCGCCAGGCGAATTCGTCGAGATCCATGTCGACACGCCGCTGGAGGTGGCCGAGGCGCGCGACGTCAAAGGCCTCTACAGGAAGGCCCGCAGCGGTGAGCTCAGGAACTTCACCGGCATCGACAGCCCCTACGAGCCGCCGGAGAACCCGGATATCGTTGTGAACACCGCGCGGATGAGCGTGGACGAGGCCGCCGACCACATCATCCGCCACATCCTCCCGCTCGCATGAACGACGCCGAGCTCGCCGCCCATCTCGCCGCCGATGCTGGGCGCATCCTGCTCGAGGTCAGGGACAGCGGCAGGCATCACGGCAAGGAACTGGGCCGCGCGGGCGATGCGGAGGCGAATGCAGTTCTATGCAAGGCGCTGCGCGAACTTCGACCGGAGGACGGGCTGCTCTCCGAGGAGGAGCGCGACAATCCGGACCGCCTCGCGAAGAGCCGGGTGTGGATCGTCGATCCGCTCGACGGCACGCGCGAGTTCTGCGAGCGCCGCGAGGACTGGGCTGTGCATGTCGCTCTGGCGATCGATGGCGTGGCGGCGGTCGGCGCGGTCGCGCTTCCAGCGCGCGGGCTGGTGCTGCGGAGCGACCACCCCGCGCCTCTCCCCGCGCACCCGCATCGCCCGCGCATGGTCGTCAGCCGTACGCGTCCGCCCGCCGAGGCGCTTGCCGTTGCCGAGGCGCTGGGGGCCGAGCTCGTCCCGATGGGCAGCGCCGGGGCCAAGGCGATGGCGGTGGTGCTGGGCGAGGCGGAGATTTACCTTCACAGCGGCGGCCAGCACCAGTGGGACAATTGCGCCCCGGTTGCAGTAGCGCAGGCGCATGGCCTCCACTGCTCGCGCATCGACGGATCGCCGCTGGGCTACAACGGGCGCGACACGCTGGTGCCCGACCTGCTGATCTGTCGGCGGGAATGGGCACAGCCCGTGCTTGAGTTGCTCTGCGGCGGAGGACGATGCGGGTCGTGACTGCCCGCCGCCGCGCGCGACGCATTTCCGCTCGGATTCCTGGAGCAGTTCGGCTCAAATGACCACACTCGGAGAGTAAATCAGACCTCCGAATTTTGGCAACAATCACCCAAGAGCGTTGGCTTGTGTGCGAACGCCAGCACTGTGGAAATTGTGCCGACTTGTCTGAAGCACGCAACCAGCGTTCCGTGCTCGGAACGCAAAAAGCCCCGCTGCTCGCAGCGGGGCGTTTTTCTGTCACGTTTTCAGTGTGATGGTGGTTGCGGGGGTTGGATTTGAACCAACGACCTTCAGGTTATGAGCCTGACGAGCTACCGGACTGCTCCACCCCGCGATAATTTCGTTCGCCCCGAGACGCCCGCGCCGACATTTGCCGGTCCGGCCATCCTCACGGCCGATGGCCACTGTGTGCGACCGGTGTCGACCTTGTGAAGCCAGTCGGGCTTCGAGACGCTCGCCTTCGAACCGGTGTTCGAAGACGAAAAAGCCGCCGCGCGGTTGGCACCGGCAGCGGCTTCTTGAAACTGTGAATGGGTTAACCCTGACCGCCTGCTGCAATGCCTGGCGACGACCTACTCTTCCAACGCTTGAGCGTTAGTACCATTGGCGCAGTCCGGTTTCACGGCCGAGTTCGAGATGGGATCGGGTGGGTCACAGACGCTATAGCCACCAAGCAATGAAGCAGGCGGTCGGGTTTAAATCGATGCATTTGGTGCTGTTCGAAAACAGCGGGCGTATCTGGCTGGCGAGTTCCTCCCGCCTACGCAGCCACAAGGCTGTCGTTGACGGTGCAGATCCTCAAGCATGATAAGAACTATTAGGACCGGTTAGCTCCACACATTACTGCGCTTCCACACCCGGCCTATCAACGTGCTGGTCTAGCACGGTTCGAAGATACCTTATCTTAAGGGAGGCTTCCCGCTTAGATGCTTTCAGCGGTTATCCCGTCCGTACATAGCTACCCTGCGGCACCCTTGGCAGGATGACAGGTACACCAGAGGTACGTTCACCCCGGTCCTCTCGTACTAGGGGCAACTCCTTTCAAGTATCGACGCCCACGGCAGATAGGGACCAAACTGTCTCGCGACGTTCTGAACCCAGCTCACGTACCACTTTAATTGGCGAACAGCCAAACCCTTGGGACCTGCTCCAGCCCCAGGATGTGATGAGCCGACATCGAGGTGCCAAACGATTCCGTCGATATGAGCTCTTGGGAATCATCAGCCTGTTATCCCCGGCGTACCTTTTATCCGTTGAGCGATGGCCCTTCCACGAGGGACCACCGGATCACTATGACCGACTTTCGTCTCTGCTCGACTCGTCAGTCTCGCAGTCAGGCAGGCTTATGCCATTGCACTCTTGCAGACGGTTTCCAACCGTCCTGAGCCTACCATCGCGCGCCTCCGTTACTCTTTAGGAGGCGACCGCCCCAGTCAAACTACCCGCCACAGAGGGTCCCAACACCGGCTAACGGTGCGTGGTTAGACATCAGAAAACAGCAGGGTGGTATTTCACCTATGGCTCCACGACAGCTGGCGCCGTCGCTTCAAAGCCTCCCACCTATGCTACACAACTCTTTCCTAATGCCACTCTGAAGCTGCAGTAAAGGTGCACGGGGTCTTTCCGTCTAACCGCGGGTACTCCGCATCTTCACGGAGAATTCAATTTCGCTGAGCATATCCTGGAGACAGTGGGGAAGTCGTTACGCCATTCGTGCAGGTCGGAACTTACCCGACAAGGAATTTCGCTACCTTAGGACCGTTATAGTTACGGCCGCCGTTTACTCGGGCTTCAATTCGGAGCTTGCACTCCTCCTCTTAACCTTCGAGCACCGGGCAGGCGTCACACCCTATACGTCGTCTTGAAGCCGACTTAGCAGAGTGCTGTGTTTTTGCTAAACAGTCGCTACCCCCTGGCCTGTGCCCCCCACCAGTGCTTGCGCATAGATGGGGCCTCCTTCTTCCGAAGGTACGGAGGCAATTTGCCGAGTTCCTTCAGGATACTTCTCTCAAGCGCCTTGGTATACTCTACCTGACCACCTGTGTCGGTTTCGGGTACGGTCTATACGGAGAGGCTATTTCCTGGAACCGCTTCACTGCCCGTACAATCCAATAAGTACGAACAATTTACGCGATCCGTCACACATCTCCAGGCCCACGAATATTAACGTGGTTCCCATCGACTACCCCCTTCGGGCTCGTCTTAGGGGCCGGCTCACCCTGCGCCGATTAGCGTTGCGCAGGAACCCTTGGTCTTTCGGCGAGAGGGCATCTCACCCTCTTTGTCGCTACTCATGTCAGCATTCGCACTTCCGATACGTCCACGGTCGGTTACCCTTCCGCTTCACTCGCTTACGGAACGCTCCGCTACCGCTCAGACAAATGTCTGAACCCTAAGCTTCGGTGCATCACTTTAGCCCCGTTACATCTTCGCCGCAGGAACCCTTATTTAGACCAGTGAGCTGTTACGCTTTCTTTAAAGGATGGCTGCTTCTAAGCCAACCTCCTGGTTGTTTTGGGATTCCCACATGCTTTCCCACTTAGTGATGACTTGGGGACCTTAGCTGTAGGTTAGGGCTGTTTCCCTTTTGACGACGGACCTTAGCACCCGCCGTCTGTCTGCCGGATAAGACTCGATGGTATTCGGAGTTTGGTTAGGTTTGGTACCGCTCGCGCAGCCCTAGCCCATCCAGTGCTCTACCCCCATCGGCATACGTCCGACGCTCTACCTCAATAGATTTCGCGGAGAACCAGCTATTTCCCGGCTTGATTGGCCTTTCACCCCTAAACACAACTCATCCGAGCATTTTTCAACATGCAACGGTTCGGTCCTCCAGTGCGTGTTACCGCACCTTCAACCTGGTCATGCCTAGATCGCCGGGTTTCGGGTCTAATGCATCATACTCGGTCGCCCTATTCAGACTCGCTTTCGCTGCGCCTACGTCTATCGACTTAAGCTTGCATGATACACTAAGTCACTGACCCATTATGCAAGAGGTACGCGGTCACTCCCTGTGGAGCTCCCACTGCTTGTAAGCATTCGGTTTCAGGTACTGTTTCACTCCCCTAATCGGGGTGCTTTTCACCTTTCCCTCACGGTACTGTGTTCGCTATCGGTCATGTACGAGTATTTAGGCTTGGAGGGTGGTCCCCCCATGTTCAGACAGGATTACACGTGTCCCGCCCTACTCTAGTCCTTCATCATCACTTTCGCATACGGGACTGTCACCCGCTACGGTCACACTTTCCAGAGTGTTCTGCTAGTTGAAATGAAGGCACTGGCCTGGTCCCGGTTCGCTCGCCACTACTACGGGAATCTCTGTTGATGTCTTTTCCTCCGGGTACTGAGATGTTTCAGTTCCCCGGGTTCGCTTCACCAAAGCTATATATTCACCTCGGTGATACCCTATCCACCTCTTCTACGGCTCCAATGGAACAGCAGAGGAAATGGTGAGGGTGGGTTTCCCCATTCGGAAATCGCCGGATCAAAGTTTGCTCACAACTCCCCGACGCTTATCGCAGCGTGCCACGTCCTTCTTCGCCTGTACATGCCAAGGCATCCACCAAATGCTCTTACCTCACGCTTGAGAATCCACACCATCAACGACAGCCCTGCATAGAGGCCGCGCTGGGATAGGTATGGAGGAATATCTCAGCCAGATAATCAATTTGATTGATCTTGTGATGATACCATCGTCGCGACCGTAATCGCTACGACGATACCGCCACGGCATCGATTTAAAAACCCATTCACAATGTCAAAGACGCAAGCGGCAAATCCGCTCACTACCGGCCGAAGCCGGATAGCTTTTCGTTTCATCCTGGAGATCATTAAAATGACGGCTGGTGGAGCCTATCGGGATCGAACCGATGACCTGATGCTTGCAAAGCAACCGCTCTCCCAGCTGAGCTAAGGCCCCACACCGCCAAAGTCGACACGAAGTCTACACCAAAATGCCGATCGAATGGTAGGTCCGAGTGGATTTGAACCACCGACCTCACCCTTATCAGGGGTGCGCTCTAACCAACTGAGCTACGGACCTACACTGCCCGACGGGCCGAAGGGCCGCGGGCGGCGTTAGCCAGCTCAGGCGTCATGCCACACAGGCGCTACGCGCCCGGGGCAATCTCCAGTGATGAAAGGACATGAGGACGACGGCAATGTTCTTTGGAATGGGCGAAGCTCTTCCGAGGTCAAGCCTCGGCGCTTTCGACCAAATCCTTAGAAAGGAGGTGATCCAGCCGCAGGTTCCCCTACGGCTACCTTGTTACGACTTCACCCCAGTCGCTAAACCCACCGTGGTCGCCTGCCTCCCTTGCGGGTTGGCGCAACGCCTTCGGGTGAATCCAACTCCCATGGTGTGACGGGCGGTGTGTACAAGGCCTGGGAACGTATTCACCGCGGCATGCTGATCCGCGATTACTAGCGATTCCGCCTTCATGCTCTCGAGTTGCAGAGAACAATCCGAACTGAGACGTCTTTTAGAGATTAGCACGACCTCGCGGTCTAGCTGCCCACTGTCAACGCCATTGTAGCACGTGTGTAGCCCAGCCTGTAAGGGCCATGAGGACTTGACGTCATCCCCACCTTCCTCCGGCTTATCACCGGCAGTTTCCTTAAAGTGCCCAACTGAATGATGGCAACTAAGGACGAGGGTTGCGCTCGTTGCGGGACTTAACCCAACATCTCACGACACGAGCTGACGACAGCCATGCAGCACCTGTCACTAGGTCCCCGAAGGGAAGAAAACCATCTCTGGTAGCCGTCCTAGGATGTCAAAGGCTGGTAAGGTTCTGCGCGTTGCTTCGAATTAAACCACATGCTCCACCGCTTGTGCAGGCCCCCGTCAATTCCTTTGAGTTTTAATCTTGCGACCGTACTCCCCAGGCGGATAACTTAATGCGTTAGCTGCGCCACCCAAGTTCTATGAACCCGGACAGCTAGTTATCATCGTTTACGGCGTGGACTACCAGGGTATCTAATCCTGTTTGCTCCCCACGCTTTCGCACCTCAGCGTCAATACCTGTCCAGCGAGTCGCCTTCGCCACTGGTGTTCTTCCGAATATCTACGAATTTCACCTCTACACTCGGAATTCCACTCGCCTCTCCAGGATTCTAGCAATCTAGTTTCAAAGGCAGTTCCGGGGTTGAGCCCCGGGCTTTCACCTCTGACTTGAATCGCCGCCTACGTGCGCTTTACGCCCAGTAATTCCGAACAACGCTAGCTCCCTCCGTATTACCGCGGCTGCTGGCACGGAGTTAGCCGGAGCTTATTCTCCAGG
>JAJYQP010000065.1 GCA_021794525.1 Pseudomonadota bacterium
GCTGCTTTCCATGCGTCACCGCTAAGCGGCGGGCGGCTTTTGGCGCGTGGCGGCGTCGCTCTTCGCGCAGGTAGCTTGGCTACCTGCTGCTCTTCGCTCCTGGCCCCGCGCCAAAATTCGCTCCGTCACGACCTTGTCCTGATCACGTTTGGACCCTAAATGACCCAGCTTGCCCGCCACCGTGTCCATCGCGCACTCACCCGGCCGCAGATGTTCGCGGGCGTGACATATAACTACTTCATCATCAACGCGATGGTGACGACCGAGCTGTTTCTGATCACCGGCAGCTTCTGGGCGCTGCCCGCGGCGCTGGTGATCCACGCCATCGGATATTTCGCCTGCCTGCGCGAACCTCGCATCTTCGACCTGTGGATCACCAAGGTGTCCAAATGCCCCCGGGTGAAGAACTACAAGCACTGGGGCTGCAACAGCTATTCGGCGTGACGCCGCTCACGCGACAAGGATTGGTGGACTAATGAGCAAGTGGATCGGAGCAGCGAGCTGGGCGCCCAAGGAGGCGCGCGCCGGCGACCGGCTGCCCTATGCCCGGCTGCTGGACGAGGTGACCGTGCTACTGCGCGATGGCAGCGTGATGACGGCGCTCCAGGTTCCCGGCCTGCTGTTCGAGACCGAGGACAGCGAAGCGCTCAACGCCCACCAGGCGACGCGCGAGGTCATGCTGCGCTCCACGCTCGACGCGCGCTTCGTGATGTACCACCACGTGGTCCGCCGCCGCGTGGAGGTGGAACTGGACGCGACGTTCCCCGATCCGCTGAGCCGCCACATCGACGCGCGATGGCGCGAGCGGTTGGGCTCGGGCGCGCTGTTCGTGAACGACCAGTTCGTGACCCTGATCCGCCGCCCCGCCCGCGGCAAGGCTGGCCTGGTCGAGCGCATGCAGAAGCGCGGCCGCAAGGCGAAAGGCATTACCGAGGCCGACCCCAAGGACATCCGCGCATTGAAGGCGGCGGCGACGGGCCTCCTCGCCTCGCTGTCCAGCTATGGCGCGCAGCTGCTGGGCGATTATCGCGGGCCGCAAGGGGCCACCAACAACGAGATCCTAGAGCTGCTCAGCGCGCTCTACAATGGCGAGGTGCGCCCGGTGCGCCGCCCCGCCGACGATATCGATATCGGCCAGATGCTGCCCTATCGCCGGGTCAGCTTCGGGCTCGACGCGATCGAGCAGCGCGGCTCGGGCACGCCCGACTTCTGCGCCATTCTCGGGCTCAAGGACTATCCCGAGGCTACCAGCCCGGGCCTGCTCGATGCGCTGCTGCGCCTGCCGTACGAGATGGTGGTCTGCGAGAGCTATGCGCCCACCGAGCGCCAGACCGCGCGCGAGCGGATGGACCTGGCACTGCGTCGGCTCAAATCCGCCGACGAGGAAGCCATGGCAGAGCGGGCCGACATGATGGCGGCGCGTGATGAGCTCGGCAACGGCGCGGTCGGCTTCGGCGACCACCACCTGACCGTGCTGGTGCGCGAGCGCGATCTCGGTCGCCTCGACGATGCCACCGCCGCCTGCGCCGCCGCGCTCAGCGACACCGGCGCGATCGCGGTGCGCGAGGACATCAATCTCGAACCCGCCTTCTGGGGCCAGTTCCCCGGCAACGAGGGCTACATCGTGCGCCGTGCGCTGATCTCCAGCGCCAACATGGCGAGTTTCGGCAGCTTCCACGGCTTCGCGCTCGGCAGCCAGAGCGGCAACCACTGGGGCGAGGCGGTGACGCTGCTCCAGACCACCAGTGCGACGCCCTTCTTTTTCAACTTCCACCACGGCGATCTCGGCAATTTTTCCGTCATCGGGCCGTCGGGTTCGGGCAAGACGGTGGTGATGAACTTCCTCGCCGCGCAGGCGCAGAAGTTCAGCCCCCGGACGATCCTGTTCGACAAGGACCGCGGCGCGGAGCTGTTCATCCGCGGCATCGGCGGGCGCTATGATGCGATCCGCGCAGGGGAGCCGACCGGCTTCAACCCGCTCGCGCTGCCCGACAGCCCTGCCAACCGTGCCTTCCTGCGCGACTGGCTCGGCGTGCTGCTCAAGGCCAGCGGGCCGGAAGAGGAGGCAACCATCGCCGCCGCGGTCGATGCGGCGTACGGCAACGACCCCTCGCTGCGCCGCCTGCGCAACTTCCGCGAGCTGCTTTCGGGCCACCGGCGCCCGCAGCCTGGCGACCTGTCCGACCGCCTCTCCGCCTGGATCGGCACCGGCGAGCACGCCTGGCTGTTCGACAATGCCGCCGACCGGCTCGACATGGGCGCGCGCGTGCTCGGTTTCGACATGACCGCGCTGCTTGAGAACCCGCGCCTGCGCACGCCGGTGATGATGTACCTCTTCCACCGGGTGGAGGAACGGCTCGACGGCAAGCCGACCATGATCCTGATCGACGAGGGCTGGAAGGCGCTGGACGACGAGGTCTTCGCCGCGCGCATCCGCGACTGGCTCAAGACCCTCAGAAAGCGCAATGCGCTGGTCGGCTTCGCGACCCAGAGCGCGCGCGACGCGCTCGACAGCCGCATCTCCACCGCGCTGGTCGAACAGACCGCGACGATGATCTTCATGCCCAACAGCCGCGCCCGGGCCGAGGACTATTGCGACGGCTTCGGCCTCACCGGACACGAACTGGCGCTGATCCGTACGCTCCCCGCGCACAGCCGCTGCTTCCTGGTCCGCCAGCCCGATGCGAGCGTCGTGGTCCGCCTCGACCTGTCGGGTGCGCCCGAAGTGCTGACGGTCCTCAGTGGACGCGAAAGCGCGGTGCGCCGCCTCGACCTCATTCGCGAGGCGCGCGGCGATGCCCCTGCCGACTGGTTCGGTCCGCTCACCGGCGCGGCTTGGCCGGGCGGCGCGAACGACGCCGCCTATGATCCGCGCAGCGACAGGCTGGCCGCAGAATGACCCCGCAGGACTGCCAGGCTGTCACCGAGGGTTCGGCCAGCGGCATCGCCTCGGCGCTGCGCGCGGTCGATTGCGTCGCGGGCAATGTGACCGGGCAGGCCTTCGGCCGGTTGTTCGCGCCCGGCGGAACGATGGCGACCGTGCTCACCATCCTGCTGACGCTCTATGTCGCCTTCTTCGCGATCCAGCTTCTGACCGGACGCGCGAGCCTCGGCGTCAAGTCGCTCACTCCGCGGATGATGACGGTCGGCCTCGTGCTGACCTTCGCCACCAGCTGGGTTGCGTACCAGAGCGTCGTCTGGAACCTCGCCGTGGGCGCGCCGGACTGGGTCGCGGGCGTGCTGACGGGCGATCGCGGTTCGGCGACGCAGACCTTCGCCGCCAAGATCGACGTCGTTTTCCAGGCGGTGCAGGAAGCAAACCAGGGTGCGACCGACATTTCGGCCTTCTCGCCGCCGGGGATGATGTGGCTCGGCGCGATCCTGTTGCTGCTGGGCACCGTCGGCGTGCTGGTGACCGCCCGCATCGCGCTCGCCGTGCTGATCGCGCTCGGCCCGATCTTCGTGGTGATGGCGCTGTTCAACGGGACGCGCGGCCTCTTCGTCGGGTGGGTAAAGGGGCTGACCATGCTCGCGCTCGCGCCGCTGTTCGCGGTGCTGGGGGGCAGCATGATGCTCGAACTCGCGGTGCCGCTGCTGGCAACGCTGGTCGCCAGTGCGGGCAATATCGACCCACAAGCGGCGATGGGCTTCTTTATGATCGGCGCGGTCCATGTCGCGCTGATGGTGATGGTGCTCAAGGTCGCAGGCACGATGGTAACGGGCTGGACCGTGTTCGGCCTCGCCACGCCGGATCGCGACAGAGGCACCGGCCCCAGCGTCGCGCCGGTCGCCGCCGCGCCCGTCAACGCGCAGCTCTCGCAGGCGCAGGAGGCGAGCCAGGGCATCGCCGCGGCGCGCCGGATCGACATTTCCGCGGCCCCTGTCGCTGTCGCCGCCAATGACGGCGCGGGCGCCTCTGCCGGCCTTTCGGGCCAGCGCACCACCACCATTCATTCCGTCGCTTCAGGCGGCGGTCAGGTCGCACCGCTTAGCCGCGGTCCTTCGCGCACACAGGGGGTCGGCAACCGCTTCCGCCCGGCCAATGCGCGCCCCACGGAGAAAGTGAAATGATCCGCTTGCCCGCCACCGCCATCGCGCTCGCCGTTCTCGCTACGGCGTTCCCGGCCCAGGCCGACAATCGCCTGGTCGAGGTCCGCTACGACGAGGCTAAGGTCTATCGCGTCCAGGGCAAGCCCAAGGTGCAGGCGACCATCCGCTTCGGCGAGGACGAGGCGATCGAGAACGTCGCGGTGGGTGATTCCAACGCCTGGCAGATCACGCCCAACAAGCGCGCGAACCTGCTGTTCGTGAAACCGATGCTGGCTCGCGCGGTGACGAACATGACGGTGGTGACCAACAAGCACACCTATCTTTTCGACCTCGTCGCTAATCCGGCCGCGCAGCCGGTCTATGTACTGAGCTTCAAATATCCCGACGAGCCCAAGCCCAAGGCGGAGCCCGGCGTGCAGCTGGCGCAGAACGCGGCTTCATCGGATGCGGCGAAGCCGGCGCAGACCGATCCGGCGCTGCTCAATTTCGCCTGGACGAAGTCTGGCGAGAAGAAGCTGTTGCCCGAAAACGTGTTCGACGATGGCGAGGCGACCTTCCTCGCCTGGCCTGAAGGCCGCCCGGTCCCCGCGATCCTGATCACCGATGCGGCGGGGACCGAAGGCCCGGTCAATTTCTCGGTCCGCGGAACGACTATCGTGGTGGAAGGGGTGCCGAGCCAGATCGTGCTGCGCTCGGGCAAGGACCGGGCGACGATCGTCAATGCCGGTCCGGTTCGCACCCCGCCGGCCAGCACTGCAGATACGCCGCGCACCGCGGCCCTCGCCCAGCAGGAGCGGAGATAAGCCATGCGTCTTGCCATGAAGCTCCCGGCCAAGGACACCCAGGCCGCCGTCGCCAATGATGTCGATCCGCGTGAGGCGGAAGATCTCGACGTCATCGATCTCGCCAGCCGCAACGCCTATCCGGTGGTTGCCAATCGCAAGACCCGATCCGACGGGCTGGGCATGGTGGCCGGCATCGCGCTCGTTGCCGGCCTCGGCCTGGTGACGCTGTGGAGCATGAGCTCGGCCCGCCTCCAGAAGCCGGAGACGATCGGCAATCCGCAGCTCCACGCGCCTGCAACCGCGCCCGTCGGACAGCCGGTCCCCGGGCCGCTCGGCCCGCCGGCCCCGGTGGCCGCGCCGATGGGCGTGCCGCAGTCCGACCCGGCGCCCGCGCCCGTCTATGCCGCGCCGCCCGCGCCCGGCGCGGCGCAGGTGACGGCGGTCAATCCCTTTGGCAGCCCGACGGTGGTTTTCGATTCGAGCGCTGCGCCCGGAACCGCCACGGCTGTTACTGGCGAGCCCGCGATGGCCCGTGCGGAGGCCGGCAATGCGGCCAGTGACTTCGCCAGCCGCGTCGGCGGCGTGGGCGG
>JAJYQP010000016.1 GCA_021794525.1 Pseudomonadota bacterium
AAGACGCAGGCGATCCTGCCGCTGAAGGGCAAGATCCTCAATGTCGAGCGCGCCCGTTTCGACCGGATCATTTCGTCGAAGGAAGTCGGCACGCTGATCCAGGCGATGGGCACGGGCCTGCGCGAGGAATTCAACCTCGACAAGCTGCGCTATCACAAGATCGTCATCATGACCGACGCCGACGTCGACGGCGCGCATATCCGCACGCTGCTGCTGACGTTCTTTCACCGCCAGATGCCCGAGATCGTGAAGGCCGGGCACCTCTTCATCGCCCAGCCGCCGCTTTACAAGGTGACGCGCGGCAAGTCGGAGGTCTATCTCAAGGACCAGGCCGCCTACGACCGCTACCTCATCGCGCAGGGGCTGACCGGCCGCGTGCTGGAGACGGCCGGGGGCGCGCGCGGTGCTGCGGAGCTGCAGGAACTGGTCGAACATGGCCTGAGGATGCGCAACCTCATGGGCTTCGTGCCGCGCAAATACGATCCCGCGCTGATCGAGGCGATGGCGCTTGCCGGCGCGCTGGAGCCCGGTCTCGCCGACCGTTCCGGCGCGCTGGCGAAGGCCGCCGGGCTGCTCCAGCGCGGCGACAGCGAAGCGCGCTGGTCCGCCGAAATCGGCGCCGACGGCATGGTCCGCTTCCACCGGCTGTGGCGCGGCGTGACCGATGTGCATGAGATCGAGGCCAAGTTCCTCGATAGCGCCGAGGCGAGGAAGCTGCACCGCGTCGCGAGCGAGTTTGCCGATGTCTATGCCGCGCCGGTCAAGCTGACCACCGGCGAGGGCACAGGTTTTGCTGGATCAGAACCGTTCGCATCGAGCGAAGTCGAGATGCCCGAGGAGAGTGCTGACGAAGGTGTCTCGACTTCGCTCGACACGAACGGGGTGGAGCATCGCGCGATCACCCGCCCGACCCAGCTGCTCGAGGCGGTGATGGCCGCCGGGCGCAAGGGCCAGAAGATCCAGCGCTACAAGGGCCTCGGCGAAATGAACGCCGAGCAGCTCTGGGAAACCACGCTCGATCCCGACAACCGCGCGCTGCTGCAGGTGAAGGTCGAGGACGCCGACGTCACCGACGAGATCTTCACCCGGCTGATGGGCGATGTCGTCGAACCGCGCCGCGAGTTCATTCAGGACAATGCCTTGAACGTCGCCAATCTGGACGTTTGACCCGCGTTAACCCGCGCGCGGATAGCTGTCCCGATCGCGACCCTGCCTGCCGCCGCGAACTTTACATCGCGGGCCGTGGCTGACAGGGCGCAGCAGCTTTTTTCGTTGGGGACGTGGATAGACATGAACAGGCGCGGCATCATTCTCGCCGGGGGTTCGGGCACGCGGCTCGCACCGATCACGGATGCGGTCTCCAAGCAATTGGTGCCGGTCTACGACAAGCCGATGATCTATTACCCGCTCTCGGTGCTGATGCTCTCGGGCATCCGCGAGGTGCTGATCATCACCACCCCGCACGACCAGCCTGCCTTCCAGCGCCTGCTGGGCGATGGCGCGCAGTGGGGCATGGAAATCCAGTACGCGGTGCAGCCCGATCCGGGCGGGCTTGCGCAGGCCTATCTGATCGGGGCGGACTTCGTGGGCGAGGGGCCGAGCGCCCTCGTGCTGGGTGACAACATCTTCTACGGCCACGGCTTCGGTGAACTGCTGGCGAAGGCCGATGCGCGCACCGGCGGCGCGACGGTGTTCGGCTATTACGTCAACGATCCCAAGGCCTATGGCGTGGTCAGCTTCGACGGCGCGGGCCGGGCCGAGACGATCGAGGAAAAGCCCGAAAATCCGAAATCCAACTACGCGGTGACCGGCCTCTATTTCTACGATGGCGAGGCGCCGCGAATCGCGCGCGAGCTGAAGCCGTCCCCGCGCGGCGAGCTGGAAATCACCGACCTCAACCGCGTTTATCTCGAGGCGGGCAAGCTCAATGTCGAGATCATGGGCCGCGGCTATGCCTGGCTCGATACCGGCACCCACGCCTCGCTGCTCGATGCCGGGCAATATGTGCGGATCACCGAGGAGCGGCAGGGCCTCAAGATCGCCTGCCCCGAGGAGATCGCCTGGCGCCTGGGCTTCATCGACGATGCCAAGCTGGAGGAAATCTCGCAACGGCTGGTGAAGAGCGGTTACGGCGATTACCTGTTGCGCCTGCTGAAAGGCGGGGGCGCATTTCAGTGAAGGTCACGCGCTTCGCCATCGAGGGGCCGCTGGAGATCGAACCGCGCATCTTCGGGGACGAGCGCGGCTTCTTCATGGAAAGCTGGAGCCGCAAGGTCTTCGCCGGGATCGGGATCGACCACGATTTCGTGCAGGACAACCACAGCCGCTCGGCGAAGGGTGTTTTGCGCGGGCTCCATTACCAGGATCCGGTGCGGCAGGGGAAGCTGGTCCGCGTCGTCAGCGGGCGGGCGTGGGACGTGGCGGTCGATATCCGCCGCGGATCGCCGACCTATGGCCAGTGGGCGGCGGTCGAATTGTCGAGCGAGAAGAAGAACCTGTTCTGGGTGCCGCCGGGCTTCGCACACGGCTTCCTCAGCCTCGAGGACGGGACCGATTTCCTCTACAAATGCACCGATTACTACGCGCCCGAGCATGAGCACGCGATCCGCTGGGACGATCCCGACCTGGCGATCGACTGGCCGCTCGGCGGGCTGGTGCCGCAGGTCTCCGCCAAGGACGAGGCGGCCGCGGCGTTTCGCGATATCGCGGGGATGGCGTGAGAGTTCTCGTTACCGGGGCGGGCGGGCAGTTGGGCCGCGCGCTGGTGGCGCGGGCGCCCGCGGGTGTCGAGGTGATCGGGCTTGGCTCGGGCGGACTCGACATCTCGGACTTGAATTCAGTCCGCGAGACCATGAACCGCGAGCGTCCGATCCTGATCCTGAACGCTGCCGCCTATACCGCCGTCGACGCCGCGGAAAGCGATGCGGGGCGCGCGAGGGCGGTCAACGACACCGGCACCGCCAATCTGGTCGCGGCGGGGGAGGAGGTCGGCGCGCGGGTCGCGCACGTCTCGACCGATTTCGTGTTCGGCGGCGAGGCCGGGCGGGCCTATTCGGTCGATGCGCCGACATCGCCGCTGGGCGTTTATGGCGCGAGCAAGCTGGCGGGCGAGGGGCACCTGCGCGCGGGCGACCTCTGCGTTCGCACCGCCTGGGTCTATGCGGCGGAAGGAAAGAACTTCGTGCGCACCATGCTGCGGCTGATGGCGGAGCGCGCTGAGTTGGGCGTCGTCGCGGACCAGATCGGTTCACCAACGAGTGCGGACGACCTCGCTGATGCTTTGTGGCGGCTGGCGCTCGGCGGTGCGGAGGGCACTTTCCACTACACCAACAGCGGGGTGGCTAGCTGGTACGATTTCGCCGTCGCCATCCGCGATGAGAGTGTCGCGCTGGGCTTGCTGCCAGAGAGCGCCGCGCGGGTGACGCCGATCGCCACCGCCGATTATCCGACCCCGGCGAAGCGTCCTGCCTTCTCGGTCCTCGACGTCACGAAAACCACGCAATTCCTTGGCGCCCCCGCACCGCACTGGCGCCATGCCCTCGTCCGAACCCTGGAGCAGATCACGCGCAATGTCTGAAATTCTCGTCACCGGCGGGGCCGGCTTCATCGGCAGCAATTTCGTGCGCTACTGGCGCGAGCACCACAACCAGGGCGTGGTGGTGCTCGACGCGCTGACCTATGCCGGCAACCCTGTCAGCATCGACGATCTGACCGGCACGGAGCTGATCGAAGGCGACATCTGCGACACCGATCTGGTTCGCAAGCTTCTGCGTGACCGCAAGATCCGCACCATCGTCCACTTCGCGGCGGAAAGCCATGTCGACCGCTCGATCACCGGGCCGGATGCCTTCGTGCAGACCAATGTCATCGGCACCCACAGCCTGCTTCGCGCCGCGAAGGCGGAATGGCTCGACGATGCCGCCGGTCCGCACCGTTTCCACCACGTCTCGACCGACGAGGTCTATGGTTCGCTCGGCCCGGACGATCCGGCCTTTGCGGAAACCACGCCCTACGCGCCCAACTCGCCCTATTCGGCCAGCAAGGCGGGCAGCGATCACCTGGTTCGCGCCTATCACCACACCTTCGGGCTGGACGTCGTCACCACCAATTGCTCGAACAATTACGGGCCCTATCAATTCCCCGAAAAGCTGATCCCGCTGTTCCTCATAAATGCGCTCGAGGGGCGCAACCTGCCGATCTACGGCGACGGGATGAACGTGCGCGACTGGCTCTTCGTCACGGACCACTGCCGCGGGATCGAGCTGGCGCTGCAAAAGGGCAAGCCCGGAGAGGTCTACAACATCGGCGGGGGCGAGGAATTGCCGAACCTGGTGGTGGTGGAGGCAATCTGCGACGCTGTCGATCGTGCCTTCGCACGGGATCCCGCGCTCGCCGAACGCTATCCGGATGCGCCCGCCGCGCGAGGTGAGCCGACCGCCAGCCTCAAGACCTTCGTCGAGGATCGCAAGGGCCACGACCGCCGCTATGCCATCGACGAGCGCAAGGCGCGTGCCGAGCTGGGCTATGTCCCGGCGGTCGATTTCGCCGGCGGGCTCGACCGCACGATCGCCTGGTATCTCGCCAACGAGAGCTGGTGGCGACCGCTGATGAAGCGCTGAGAAGCGAACCGGGACGAAAAAATAACTTTCCTACAGCTAACCTAGCTGGTTATAAAAGCGGCGAATCGAGGTTCGCGGCGGCCCTTCGCTGCGCGCCAGCACCAAGGAGCCGCCAGCCATGCCGACCGATCCCTTCGCCCGCCACGCCGATACGCCCGAGGCGCCGTCGCTCAACCCGCTCGCGATCACGCCGTCGGACGCCGTGCCGCTGGTGACCACGCCCAAGGCGCTCTACATCGGCACCGGCGGCACGCTGGTGGTGCGCACCGCGAGCGGAGCGGCGGACGTCACCTTCAAGAACCTCTCGAGCGGCCAGATCCTGCCCGTCCGCCCGCTGTTCGTGCGCGCCACCGGCACCACCGCCGCCGACATCGTGGCGCTCGCCTGATGTTCGCGATCGGCACCAGCCAGACCGCGCTGCCGGTGCGGCGCCGTCCGGGCGGAGGCGGTCCGGCGCCGACCCCGATCCCGGGCGCCGCCCGCCCCGACTTCTCATCCACGGGCCTCACCCCCGCCTTCCTGTTCCATCCCAATACCGAGACCGGGACCACGCTTGCCGCCGGGGAGGTGACGGCGGTGGCGGGGATGGCCGGATCGCCCGCATTGCAGCGCGGCGCGACCGGGCCGCTGGAGCGCACCGATGCGCTCGGGCGCAAGGTGTGGAGCTTCCGGGGCAGCGACTATCTCGAGGCCCTCCCCGCCAACTTCACCAGCACCCCGCGCGCCTTCACCGTCGTCATGGTCGGACGCGCGCACAGTTCCGGCCAGGCCATCAATTTC
>JAJYQP010000054.1 GCA_021794525.1 Pseudomonadota bacterium
GGTGATCGACGCGATGCCGAGCCAGCCGGTGCGCCCGTACGCGGTGGCGCAGACCTGGATCGTGCCCGAAACCTGCGGGCAGCGCTTCTGGTTGGCGGTGCCGCGGGTATAGGCGCTCTGGATATTCGCTGAACGGTTCCAGTCGTCGCTTGCCAGCTTTACGCGGGCTGGCCAGGTGCCGCTGGTGGTATCGACCACCGGCACCCGCACGACGCCGTCCGGCGTCGACCAATGGTACGTGCTCCATGCGTGGTTTGCGATAACGGGCGTCGCAACGGCCGCCAGCGCGAGTGCCGCGATCGTCGATCCCGCGGTCAGAATGCGTTTATGCTTCACGTCAGTTCCTCCAGTATTGGACCCAGGGAACCACGATCGGAGACCCCCTGCCCCCGCAACGCCCGCCAGCGGACCCCCATGGCCCTGGCGAGCTACGACGAACCCGATTCGCAGCCCGCTCCACGTGTGCATACACAAGGACATTTCGCCAAACGCGTTAACGCTATTGGGCGGCATAAGTTACAAAATCCGCCGGACTGATGCACGTAAGCATCAATTTGCTTGCATCGCATTCTATGCGCGCCCCGTTACCCAATGTCGGGCGTGCGCATAGGCCGCAGCGCGCGCGCGCTCAGGCTCAGCATCGCCCAGGTGGCGAAGCGTCACAACTTCGTCCAGCGACAGCATGGTCTCGAAGCGAATACCGAACTGTTCTCCGAGCCGCCACTGGACGGTGCCGAACAATTCAGGATCTATACCCTCGACGATAACGGTGGCTCCAACCCGCGGGGGGGCTGAAGCCGCCAAGCGGGCTCCTGTCTGCGACACATCGATCAACACGCAAGCGCCGGTCATCGTCATGGTGACCAGCCGCGCAGGAACGCGGATGCGGGCGCGGGCATGGTGACGCTGCCCTCGCTCGAGGGCATAGGGCGCAGAAGGGTTGAATGGCACTGCCATCCTTCCATCATGCGCAGATAGAGTGAACGTGAAGCGGCCCCGGCGCTAGGTATTATCGCGGTGTCAGGCCGCCTCGGGCTCTCCGAGACCGTGCTTCTTTATGCAATGCCGCAACTGGTCGTAGGTGAGGCCGAGCGCCTTCGCCGTCTGGCGCTGGTTCCAGCGGTGCTTGCCGAGGGTGTGCTCCAGGATCGCGCGCTCATGCGCCTCGACCGCGCCGCGCAGGTCGTCAACGGCTTCGAGATCGTGACGCGGCGTCGGCTGGACAATCGGAGCGGCGGCCCTCTCGTCGTCGGGTTTTCGCGGCATCGCCACCGGCTTCCACGGGCTGTCGAAGGGGTCGAACTGGACGTGGCCGACGGGCGTTTCCCAGTCGTCCCAGCGGTAGATCGCGCGCTCCACCACATTGCGCAGCTCGCGCACATTACCCCGCCAGGGATGGTCGGCGAGCGCACCCGCCACATGCGGCGCGAAGCCGGGCCAGGTCTCCCAGCCCAGCTCTGCCGCCATGCGTCGTCCGAAATAATCGGCCAGCACCGCGACATCGCCCTCGCGCACGCGCAGCGGCGGCAGGGTGATGACCTCGAAGCTCAGCCGGTCGAGCAGGTCGGCGCGGAACTCGCCCCGCGCCGCCTTGGCGGGCAGATCCTCGTTGGTCGCGCCGACGATCCGGACATTGACGCGAATGGGGCGCGAGGAGCCGATTCGCGTCACCTCGCCATATTCGACCGCGCGCAGGAGGCGTTCCTGCGCCGCCATCGACAGCGTGCCCAGTTCGTCGAGAAATAGCGTCCCCTTGTCGGCTTCCTCGAACCGGCCCGCGCGAGTTCTGGTAGCGCCGGTGAAGGCGCCTGCCTCGTGACCGAACAGTTCGGCCTCGATCAGCGTCTCGGGGAGCGCGGCGCAGTTGAGCGTCACCAGCGGCTCCCCCCAGCGGGAGGACAGGCGGTGGAGGCGTTCGGCGATCAGTTCCTTGCCGGTCCCGCGCTCGCCGACGATCAGCACCGGCCGCTGCATCGGGGCCGCGCGGCTCGCCCGCTCAACCGCGTCGAGGAAGGCGGTGGACTGCCCGATAAACTGGTTTTCCCGCTCCATGGCCCAAAATATAGTGTCCAGCACCGAATCTTGGCAAGAATTTCCGTGCGACTAACCGCCCGCGAGTGCGACCAATCCGAAAAACCGCGCGTTTCGAAGTTTGGCACACCCTTTGCTGAATAGGCGGCAACAGCATTCGGGAGGACCCACGATGTACGACCGCAGTTTCTTCGCCAGCCGCGTTGGCCAGGCCGCACTCGCCTCGATCGCCGCGATGATGGTCTTCATGGTCATGTCCACGCAGATCGCGGTAACCGCGCCGATGGGGCAGATCGCGGTTGCGCAGACGGCCGAAATGGCATGATCCACGACGACATCGATCCCCTCGGGCCGGAGCCGCGCTCCCCCGACAGCCGCCGCGCCGCCCCCAGCGCGGACGGGGCTCCGGCCCACCCAGCGAGGCGCCGCTCGCGCCTCGACGAGGAGATCGAGCAGCTGCGCCGCGGGCCGACGCCGACCCAGCGACCGGGCACCAACAAATCGACCGCTGAAGAGTGGCTTTTCGACAGCGGCAAGGCCAAGGCCAAGATCGACGAAATTCTTTCCGCCGGAGTTCCCCTGATGGGCATTTTCAGCCGTACCCGCGATATCATCGCTGCCAACTTCAACGACATGCTCGACAAGGCGGACGACCCGCAGAAGATGATCCGCATGATCATCCTCGAAATGGAGGAGACGCTGGTCGAGGTCCGCGCCAGCGCCGCGCGCACCATCGCCGACCAGAAGGAGATGCACCGCCATTCGGTGAAGCTCGACAAGCTTCAGGCCGACTGGTCCGAAAAGGCGCAGCTCGCGCTCAGCAAGGACCGCGAGGATCTCGCCCGCGCCGCTCTCGTCGAGAAGAAGAAGGCGGTCGACATGAGCGATCAGCTCAAGGCGGAGATCGCGGTGCTGGACGATGCCCTGCGCGCCTATGAGCAGGACATCCAGAAGCTCCAGAACCGCCTGCGTGAGGCGCGCAGCCGCCAGACCGCCATCGCCGCCCGGCTCGAAAGCGCGGAGAACCGCGTCAAGCTGCGCAGCCTGATGACCAACGAGCGGGTGGACGAGGCGCTGAGCCGCTTCGACCAGCTCGAACGCCGGGTCGACTATGCCGAGGGCCGCGCCGATGCGCTGCAGATCGCCGACGGCACCGGGAAGCCGAGCCTGGCGGACGAGATCGCCGCCCTCGAGGGCGCCGACGCGATCGACGACGAACTTGCGGAAATGAAGCGCGCGCTCGGCAAGACCGAAGACGGCGGCGCCAAGGAGGACAAGTAAATGGATTTCGATGTCGTCATCATCATGGCCACGCTGTTTATCGGCCTGCCGTGGCTTGTCCTGCACTATGTGACGCGGTGGAAGACCGCGGCCACGATCACCACCGATGACGAGGTGCTGCTGGAGGAGCTCTACAACCTCGCCAAGCGCCTCGACGAGCGGATGGACACGGTCGAGCGCCTGGTCGCCAGCGACAATCCCGAATTCCGCCCGGCGCGCATCGCCGCCAACCTCGAAACCGACAACCAGCAGCTGCGCGAACTCGAACAGCTGATGGCCGAAAAGAAGGGAGCCACCCGGTGAACACCCCGCGCACCACGCTGTATCGCGACAAGCAACATGGCAAGCTGCTGGGCGTCTGCGCCGGCATCGCGGACTACACCGGCGTCGACGCGCTATGGGTCCGCCTCGCCTTCATCATCCTGGTGATGTCGACCGGCATCGCGTTGCCCGCCTATTTCGTCGCCGGCATCCTGCTCGATAAGAAGCCGGCCGCGCTCTACACCGATCACGCCGAACAGAAATACTGGCAGGGCGTGCGGCAAAGCCCGAAGCGCACCGCGCGCGAAATCCGCAGCCGCATGAAGGACGTCGACCGCCGCCTGGCCGAAGTCGAGAACTTCTACGTCAGCAGCAATCCGCGCCTGACCGCCGAGATCGAACGGCTGCGCTGACAACAATCGAAGGGGGAATTACACGATGGGACCCGATACAATCTGGATCTTTATCCCGCTTATGGCGCTCTCGATCCCGATTCTGAAGATCTGGAGCAGCCACGCGCAGAAGATCGCCCGCCTTCAGGTCGATACCACCGCGCAGGCCACCGCCGAGAAGGCGGCACAGTATTCGAGCCGCGTACAGGAGCTGGAAGACCGCGTCCGCGTGCTGGAGCGGATCGTCACCGACGGCGGCTACAACGTCGCTACGCAGATCGAGGCATTGCGCGACCAGCGCCGGGTAGAAGATGCCGACGGCGGCATGTCGCTCGACATCGCTCGCAAGGAGAGGGTCTGATGGAGCCGGCCGCGTTTCTCGACTACCTGCCGCTCATCATCGGCGGCGCCGTGGCGGTCAGCCTGGCAACCGTCTGGGGCTGGGTAAATACCACCAAGCTCAAGATCAACGCCGGCTATCCGCTCGAAGGTATGTGGGGCCAGTCGCTCCACCCCAAGCGCGACGCCCAGACCGACCAGCGCGTCATGCTGCTGACGCAGGAAAACGCACAGCTCCAGGCAGAGCTCGGCGCGGTCAAGGACCGGCTCGCCAATGTCGAGCGGATCGTGACCGACAGCGGGTTCCACCTGACGCACGAGATCGACCAGTTGCGCGGCGACAAGGAGGAGGTGCAATGAGCTTTCCCGATGCAGTGGCCTTTTGCGGATTGATGGTGGCGATCATCTGCGTCGCCGGGATCCTGCTCGAACTGCACAACCGCCGGCTGAAGCACCGCGAGAAGGAGATGGAACTGCGCGTGCGGCTCGCCGAAGCCGAGGGCCGCAGCCGCGAGGCTGGCCTGCCCAGGGTGGAAGAGCGCCTGCGCGTGCTCGAACGCATCGTCACCGATGGCGAGGCCGGGCTCGCGCGGGAAATCGAGACCCTGCGCCGCGCGCCTGAACCGGAGAGACTGTCATGAGTTTCTGGACCGCCGCGGTCGTCATCGTGATGATCTGGGGGATCGTACAGGTCTATACCCGTCGTCAGGACCGCGAACTGGGCACCACGCGGGATATGGAAGGAAACCCGGTCACGCCGCCCAGTACGCGTGTCTCCGATGAAGCCCGGCGCGAGATCGAGGACCTGCGCGAGCGCATCAAGGTGCTCGAGCGCATCGTGACCGAGAACAACACGCTGTCCGCCACCGAGACCCGCCGTATCTCGCAGGAGATCGATGC
>JAJYQP010000097.1 GCA_021794525.1 Pseudomonadota bacterium
ATCGGTCAGGGCGAAGAAGCTCGCCTCCTCGCCGGCCATGAACTCCTCGATCACCACTTCCGCGCCCGCAGCACCGAACTGGCCGCCGAACATCTCGGCAAGCGCGGCCTCGGCCTCGGCGCGGCTTTCGGCGATGACCACGCCCTTGCCCGCCGCGAGCCCATCGGCTTTGAGGACATAGGGCGCGGCGAAGCGGGCGAGCGCGGCGGTCGCCTCTTCCAGCGATGAGGTGCGGACATAGCCGGCAGTGGGGATGCCGGCGCGCGCGCACAGATCCTTGGTGAAGCCCTTGCTGCCCTCGAGCTGTGCCGCGGCGGCGGAGGGGCCGAAGGCGGCGATACCGGCGGCGCGCAAGGCATCGGCAAGCCCGTCCACCAGCGGCGCTTCGGGGCCGATCACGACGAGATCGACCGCGTGCTCGCGGCAGAACGCCACCACCGCGCGATGGTCCTTCACCTCGAGCGCCACGCATTCGGCGTGGTCGGCGATGCCCGGATTGCCCGGCGCCGCCCACATCGCCGCGACCCGTGGGGATTGCGCCAGCTTCCACGCCAGCGCATGTTCGCGCCCGCCCGAGCCCAGCAGCAGGATATTCATGAACGGCTTTCTCCGCGAGGATGACGAGGACGATGGCGACGCCGGGCTGGTAGCGCGGGCGCGCTCCGGCGACAACGCCGAGCCGCTCTCGGTCAGCGATCTCGCCCAGGCGCTGAAACGCACGGTCGAGGATCGCTTCGGCTTCATCCGCCTGCGCGGCGAACTGTCGGGCGTGAAGCGCGTCGCATCGGGCCATCTCTACGCCAGCCTCAAGGACGATGCCGCGGTGATCGACGCGGTGATGTGGCGCGGCAGCATGGCCCGGCTCGCCTTCGTGCCGGAGGACGGGCTGGAGGTCATCGCGACCGGCAAGGTGACGACCTATCTGGGCCGGTCGAAGTACCAGATCGTGATCGAACGGATGGAACTGGCGGGCGAAGGCGCGCTGCTCGCCCTGCTCGAGAAGACCCGCCAGCGGCTGGCGGCGGAGGGGCTGTTCGACGCAGCCCGCAAGCGCCCGCTGCCCTTCCTGCCGCGCACGATAGGCGTGGTGACGAGCCCCACCGGCGCCGTGATCCGCGATATCCTCCACCGCCTCGCCGACCGCTTCCCGAGCCGGGTGATCGTCTGGCCGGTGCTGGTGCAGGGGCAGGGCGCCGCGGAGCAGGTTGCAAGGGCGGTGCAGGGCTTTTCCGACCTCGATGCAAATCACCCGGACCGCCCCGATCTCGTCATTGTCGCGCGCGGCGGCGGCTCGATCGAGGACCTGTGGAGCTTCAACGAGGAGGCGGTCGTCCGCGCCATCGCGGCCAGCACCATCCCCACGATCAGCGCGGTCGGGCACGAGACCGACACCACGCTGGCCGACCATGCCGCCGACCGCCGTGCCCCGACCCCGACCGCCGCGGCGGAGATGGCGGTGCCGGTGCGCAGCGAACTCACCGCCCAGCTTGCCGATTTCGCCCACCGCAAGCGTCGCTGCGCGATGGCGCCGGTCACGCTCGGGCGCGAGCGGCTGGCCGCACGGGCCGAGCGCCTGCCGACGGCGGAGACCCTGCTCCAGCCGCAGGCGCAGCGCCTCGACGAGCTTGCGGATAGGCTGCGGCGCGGCCTCCTCGAACGGGCGGCGGTGGGGCGCGAGGCACTTGCCCGGTACCGCCTCTCCCCGGCCGTCCTGCGCGGTGCCTGGCGCGAGGCCGAGAAGGACCTCGCGGGCGCGCGGTTCGACAGCGGGCTCGTCCGGCGCCGCATTGCCGAGAAGGCGGAGGCGCTCGGTGCGCTCGCCCGAATGACGCAGCAGCTCAACCCGCTGCGCCTGCTCGAGAAGGGCTATGTCCAGGTCACCCGCGCCGACGGCAGCACCGTCACGACGCGGGCCGCCGCCAGCGCCGAACCCGCGCTGGCCCTGCATTTCGCCGACGGCGTCCTCGACGTCAGCACCATAGGCACGCCTCCCACGCCCCGCCCCGCGCCGCGCTCGCGTCCTGCCGGATCGCCGCCGCGGCAGGACGATTTGTTCGGATGACGCCCGCCTGCTAGAAACCTGTCATGCTGATGACCACCGACGACAAGCGCAGCGAAGCCAGGCTGCATTACGGCCCCAACGGCTTTCGCGTGCTGCGCTCCGGCAGCCACGTGTTCTGCGCCGTCAGCGGAGAGGCGATCGCGCTCGACGCGCTGCGCTACTGGAGCGTGAACCGGCAGGAACCCTATGCCAGTGCCGAGATCGCCACCGAGCGCATGAAGCCGTGAGATTGCGGCACGGCGCGGCCCTCGCCATCCTGGTGGGGGTGCTCGCGGGCTGCATCGCCCCTGCCGAGCGGACGACCACGCCATCACCAACTCGTGCTATCCGGGTTCCTCCGCCCCAGGCACTTCGCTTCGAAGCAAGCGATCTCAAGGTCGGTGGTGCGCAGGAGCAGGGCGGGTGGCTGCGCGGAAGCGTTCCGCACGGCACGACACGGCTGGTTCTGGACGGGACGGAATTGCCCATCGCGTCCGGGCGCTACTTCTTCGCCGGAATAGATCGGGATTCGCCGCCGCAGCTAACCATCACCGCCACTGCCGCCGACGGGCGAAGTGTATCGCGCAAGATTACCATCGCCCGCCGCGACTGGCAGATCGAACGGGTCAACGTGCCCCTGCGCGGCAGTGTGCCGAGCGAAACCTTCATGGCGCAGCGGCGGCCCGAACTTGCGCGGATCGCGGCGGCGCGCGCGATTCGATCCGAGACGACTGGGTGGGCGCAGACCTTTGTCTGGCCCGTCAGCGGGCGCATTTCCGGCCGGTTCGGTTCGCAGAGGATCTACCAGGGGGTTCCGGGCGCCTATCACTCCGGGCTCGACATCACGACGGGCGGCAGCGGCGCGCCCTATGTCGCGCCGGCGGACGGAGTGGTGGTGCTGGCGGCGGAGAAGCCTTTCACGCTCGAGGGCAATCTCCTCATCATCGATCACGGCATGGGGCTCAACAGCGCCTTCCTCCATTCCTCGCGGCTGGCGGTGAAGGAGGGCGAGCGGGTGCGGCAGGGGCAGGTGATCGGCTATATCGGCGCGACCGGCCGCGCGACCGGTCCGCATCTGCACTGGAGCCTCAAGTGGCAGGACGCCCGGCTCGACCCGCTGCTGTTTCTGCCGCCTCAGTAAACCGAATCTTACCGCTCCGTTCGCATCGAGCGAAGTCGAGATGCCGCGCGTGGTGTCTCGACTTCGCTCGACACGAACGGATGTTGCGGGCGACAAACCAAATAAAAGGCGCCCGGATTGCTCCGAGCGCCTTGCTTGTGATTCGATTGACGAACCTTAAGCGGCTTCGGAAGTCTTTGCGGCCTTCTTCAGCTCGCGCTTCACTTTGAGCGCGGTGGGCGAGAGCTTCTCGTCGCTGGTCTTGAGCAGCCAGTTGTCGAGCCCGCCGTTGTGCTCGACAGAGCGCAAGCCGTGGGTCGAGACGCGGAACTTGAAGCTGCGGTCCAGCTTTTCGCTGAGCAGCGTGACGTTCTGCAGGTTGGGCAGATAGACGCGCTTGGTCTTGTTGTTCGCGTGGCTCACATTGTGGCCGATCTGGCGGCCCTTGCCGGTCAGTTCGCAGATGCGCGACATGATGCTTCTCTCGTTCGCTGGGCGCCGCAAGACCTGCTCGCGAGACGCGGTAAATCCACCCGGGAGTGCCGGAAAGCGGCGCCCCTAGCGGCGGAGCGCCGAATCGTCAAGGCGTTTGGGGTCGGCGGACTTCGATCCCAACCCCGCTCGTGCTGAGCCTGTCGAAGCACGATGGCAAAACGTTGGCGAAGCGTCCTTCGACAGGCTCAGGACGAGCGGATGTGGGTTCAGCTGGGCGGGCTTTAGGCTAAGTAGGGCCGCATGACCCAATGGCCGCTCCCCGACCCCATGGCGCGCGCCCTCGCGCTCGCCCGCGAGGCGGCGGTGGCGGGCGAGGTGCCGGTCGGCGCGGTGGTGGTCAAGGACGGCGCGGTGATCGGCGAGGGCAGCAACGCCCCGCGTGGCCTGCACGACCCCACCGCCCACGCCGAGATCGCCGCGATTCGCATGGCGGCCGCGGCACTGGGCGACGAACGGCTTACGGGCTGCGATCTCTACGTCACGCTCGAACCCTGCGCGATGTGCGCGGGCGCCATCGTCCACGCCCGCATCGCCCGGCTCTACTACGCCGCGAGCGATCCCAAGGGCGGCGCGGTCGAACACGGCGCGCGCGTGTTCGAGCATCCGCAGGCGCTGCACCGGCCCGAAGTTTATGCCGGGATGGGCGAGGCGGAGGCGGCGGAACTGCTGCGCGGGTTTTTCAGGGACCGGCGTTGACGTCTTACGACGTCATTGCGAAGCCGCCAGGCCGCTCGTACAATCGACAGATGAACAGCACGATCTGGTTATCCGTGGCTGGCGGTGCACTTGTTGGGGGCCTTGCCTCCCTCATACCCCGCAAGCGGCTCGGCATTGCCCTCCTTTGCGTTGTTCCGATAGCGATGATCGTATTCGCTCACATCGAACTGGCCGACCCCGCGCGTCGGCCGGATGCACTTGATGCCCTGCTCTATGTGTTCGCTCCGCTGTGGCCCAGCTTGGGTGCAACGATAGGTTTCGTTGCGGGCAGATGGGTGCGCCGGTTAGTCAGCTGACAAGCGTGGCTTCGCTTTGCGAGCCAGGTCGATTGGCGTAAAATCCAGCCCGATATCCGCAGCGGGGGCACTCTGCGTCAGGCGGCCGACGCTGACGTAGTCGACGCCGGTCGCGGCCTTGGCCTTGATTGTGTGGAGGGTGATGCCGCCGCTCGCCTCGGTGGGGACGCGGCGACCGACGATGCGGACCGCCTCGCGCAATTCATCGGGTTCCATATTGTCGAGCAGCAGGCGGGTGGCGCCGGCGGCCAGCGCGGGTTCGATCTGGTCGAGGCGGTCGACCTCGCAGATGATCTCCTCGACCCCGGCGGCGACCGCGCGGCGCACCGCCTCGCTCACGCTGCCGGCGACGAGAACGTGGTTATCCTTGATCATCGCCGCGTCCCACAATCCCATGCGGTGGTTCGCCGCGCCGCCCATGCGGGTCGCATATTTCTCGAGCATACGCAGACCGGGGAGGGTCTTGCGCGTGT
>JAJYQP010000083.1 GCA_021794525.1 Pseudomonadota bacterium
CCTTCGAGGCCTATTCGCAAGCCAAGCTCGCCGGCGTAATGGAGCGGCTGGCGCGGCTGGTGACCGAGACCGCGGCGCCCGAGACAGCACTCGACCCGGCGGCGGTCGAGCGGGCGCTCCGAACCGAGCTGGCACGGCGGGGGCTTGAAATGCTCAGCGTGGCAGGAGGAACGCTGAAGCCCGAAGCCATCGGCTTCCTGCGGGCCCACGACATCGCCTTCCGCATCCGCCGACTCCGCTTGCTCGCCCGGCGCGTCTCGCGCGAGTGGGAGGACGATCCCGAGACCCCGCCCCAAGCGCTCGAACAGGCGCGTGAGGCGATTTACATCATGCTCTCGCTCTATTTCGAGCGCGACGGGACGATGGGCGGTGGCGAGACCGTTACCAAGGCAGCGCGGGAGGTCTTGTCCGATCCGGGCCACGTCCTTGACCTACTGGCCCAGCACCGGCTCCTGCCCGAAGTTGACAACCGGGCGGAGGAGCTCTTCGCCGCCCTGCTGGAAGCGATGCCGCAGATGTTGCGCCGCCGGATGCTGCTGACCTATCTCGGCTTCCCGTTCTACGACACCGCAACGCTGGCGCTTTCGCACAACGAGAGCCTGACCGAATACGACCCGGTAAAGGTCGACCGCATCAGCCCGGAAGACGCGACGAGCATCCGGGCGGGCGGCACCGCGGCAACCTTGCGGGGCACGGAGTTCTACAATTTCGGCGCCTTCTTCAGCCGCGCCTATCGCGAGAACGATTACCTCTGGGGTCGGCTGCACGCGGCCGAGCGGATGATCGATCTCGTCTGCTCGACACTGGACACGCCGCCCGCGCCAGACCAGTGCGCACAGTTCAAGCGCGCCGCCTTCCTCGCCATTCTCGACGAGGAGGCCGAGCGCCTGACCACCGATCCGGAGTTGATCGCGGGGATCAGGCGCGAACTCGGGGACCCTTGACCGGTGCTCTTAGAGCAGGATGACATTACTCGGGCCCGCCGAGTAATGTCATCCTGCTCTCAATGCTTATGCCCGTGCGCCGGCATGGGTCTGGGCGGCTGCCGGAAGCGCGGTAGCGATCGAAGCGGTGCAGAAAAAGCCCGAGCTCAGGAAGTGGAGAACTTGCCCACGAGCGCCTCAGCTGCCGCGATGGCGTCCTGCCAGGTTTCCTCGAAGTTTTCCTGGCTGCCGTAATAGGGATCGGCGATGCTCGCGCCCTCTCGACCAGGGACGTGGTCGAGCAGAAGGGCGATCTGCGCCGGACTGTCATGTGGCGCGAGTTCGTGGAGGTCGGCGAGATTGCTGTGGTCCATCGCGAGGATATGCGTGAAGCGATGGAAGTCCTCGCGCGTAACCTGCCGCGCCTTCAGATGCGCAATATCGACTCCCGCTTCGCGTGCGACCGCAACCGAGCGTGGATCGGGCGGGCTGCCGACGTGCCAGTCGCCGGTGCCGGCGGAATCGATATCGATCTGGAGGCCCGCCCGATCGGCCTCGATGCGAAATGCCGCCTCGGCGAGTGGCGAGCGGCAGATATTGCCGAGGCAGACAAACAGGACCGAGGGGCGGGCGTCGCTCACCCGCCGAACGCATCCTTCAGCCGGTCGAAGAAGCCGCGGCTCTCGGGACACTCCTCGCCCGTTTCGGTCTCCCGGAACTGCTGGAGTAAATCCTTCTGCGTCTTGGTGAGCTTGGTCGGGGTCTCGACCGCGATCTCGACGACCATGTCGCCGCGTCCGCGCCCTTGCAGGACCGGCATGCCCGCTCCGCGCACCCGCAGCTGCTTGCCGCTCTGGATTCCGGCGGGAATTGTCACCATGTGGTCCTCCCCGCCGAGGTCGGGGATTTCCACCGTGTCGCCCAGCGCCGCCATGGTGAAGCTGATCGGCACGCGGGTGAGGATAGTCGTCCCCTCGCGCTGGAAAACCGCGTGCTGGCGGACATGGACGAAGATGTAGAGGTCGCCGGGTGGCGCGCCGTGCGGGCCCGCTTCGCCCTTGCCCGACAGCCGGATTCGGGTGCCGCTGTCGACGCCGGCGGGAATATCCACCGACAGCGTCTGCGGACGATCGACGCGCCCTTCGCCGCCGCAGGACCGGCACGGGCTTTCGATGACTTCGCCGCGGCCGTGGCAATTCGGGCAGTCGCGCTCGACCACAAAGAAGCCCTGCTTGGCGCGGACCTTGCCGTAGCCTGAGCACAGATTGCAGCGCCGCTTTCCAGTGCCGGGCGTTGCACCCGAGCCGTGACAAGTCTCGCAGCTCTGGCTGACCTCGATCTCGATCTCGGTCGACTTGCCGTGGAAGGCCTCCTCGAGTGTGACTTCCATGTCGTAGCGCAGATCGGCACCGCGACGCGCCTGCTGGCGCCCGCCGCCTCCGCCGAAGGCCTGGCCGAAGATGGTCTCGAAAATATCGCCGATGTCGCCGAAGCCATTCGGCCCGGAGCCGCCGCCGCCAAATCCACCCGGGCCGCCGTTCTGGAAGGCGGCATGGCCAAAGCGGTCGTAGGCAGCGCGCTTCTGCGGGTCCCTGAGGCAGTCATAGGCCTCGGACACGGCCTTGAACTTCGCCTCGTTCTCCTTGCACCCGGCGTTGCGATCCGGGTGGTACTGCATGGCGAGCTTCCGATAGGCGGCCTTGATGGCCGCGCCATCCGCATCGCGCGCGATACCGAGGGTTTCGTAATAATCGATCTGGGTGGCTGGCACGAGAACCTCCAATCCCTAAATCGTCACCCCCGCGCAGGCGGGAGTCCAGCTTGCGTCATGCTTGCGGCTCCGCACTGGCTTCCCGCCAGCGCGAGAATGACGAATTGGGATCACCTACCTTCTCAGTTCTTCGCGTCTTCGTCGACTTCTGAGAATTCGGCGTCGATCACCTCCTCCTCCGAACCGCCGTCGGCAGCGGGGGCGTCTTCGGCGGGAGCCGCGGCGCTCGCCTGCTCCTTCTCGTAGATCGCCTGGCCCATCTTCATGGCCGACTGGGTGAGCTCCTGCGCAGCGGCATTGATCGCGGCGGCATCGTCACCTTCGAGAGCGGTCTTCACCGCGGCGATCTTCTCCTCGACCTCGCTCTTGAGCGACCCGTCGATCTTGTCGCCGTGCTCCTCGATCTGCTTCTGCGTCGCATGGACCAGGCTGTCGGCCTGGTTGCGCGCTTCGGCATTCTCGCGGCGCTTCTTGTCCTCTTCCGCGAACTTCTCGGCATCCTTGACCATTTGGTCGATGTCACTGTCCGAAAGACCGCCCGAGGCCTGGATGCGGATCTGCTGTTCCTTGCCGGTGCCCTTGTCCTTCGCGCTGACGTTGACGATGCCGTTGGCATCGATGTCGAAGGTGACCTCGATCTGCGGCACGCCGCGCGGCGCCGGGGGAATGCCGACGAGGTCGAACTGGCCGAGCAGCTTGTTGTCGCCCGCCATCTCGCGCTCGCCCTGGAAGACGCGGATGGTGACCGCATTCTGGTTGTCCTCGGCGGTCGAGTAGACCTGGCTCTTCTTGGTCGGGATCGTGGTATTGCGGTCGATCATGCGGGTCATGATCCCGCCCAGGGTCTCGATGCCGAGGCTGAGCGGCGTCACGTCGAGCAGCAGCACGTCCTTGACGTCACCCTGCAGCACGCCCGCCTGGATCGCGGCGCCCATGGCCACGACCTCGTCGGGGTTGACACCGGTGTGCGGTTCCTTGCCGAAGAACTCCTTCACGAAATCGCGCACGCGCGGCATCCGGGTCATGCCGCCGACCAGCACCACCTCATCGACGTCACCGGCCTTCAGCCCGGCGTCGGCGAGTGCCTTCTTCATCGGTTCCTTGGTGCGCTCGATCAGCGGCGCGACCATCTTTTCGAGGTCCGAACGGGTAATAGTCTCGACCAGGTGCAGAGGGGTGGTGCTGCCGCCTTCCATGCGCGCGGTGATGAAGGGGAGATTGACCTCGGTGGTCTGCGCGCTCGACAGCTCGATCTTGGCCTTCTCGGCAGCTTCCTTCAGCCGCTGGAGCGCGAGCTTGTCGGTTCGCAGGTCCATGTTCTCCTTCTTCTTGAAGGCATCGGCGAGATATTCGACCACCGCGGTATCGAAATCCTCACCGCCGAGAAACGTGTCGCCGTTGGTCGACTTCACCTCGAACACGCCGTCGCCGATCTCGAGGATGGAGACGTCGAAGGTGCCGCCGCCGAGGTCGTAGACCGCGATGGTCTTGCCGTCGTTCTTTTCGAGGCCATAGGCGAGCGCGGCCGCAGTCGGCTCGTTGATGATGCGCAGCACTTCAAGGCCCGCGATTTGCCCTGCGTCCTTGGTCGCCTGGCGCTGCGCGTCGTTGAAATAGGCGGGCACGGTGATGACGGCCTGCGTGACCGTCTCGCCGAGATAGCTCTCGGCGGTTTCCTTCATCTTCTGGAGAATGAAGGCGGAAATCTGCGAAGGCGAATAGTCCTCGCCCCCGGCCTTGACCCAAGCGTCGCCGTTCTTGCCCTTGACGATGGTGTAGGGGACGAGCTCGGTGTCCTTCTTGGTCACCGGATCGTCGAAACGCCGGCCGATGAGGCGCTTGACCGCGAAGATCGTGTTGTCGCCGTTGGTGACCGCCTGGCGCTTCGCGGGCTGGCCGATCAGGCGCTCGCCATCCTTGGTGAAGGCAACGATCGAAGGCGTGGTGCGCGCGCCTTCCGAATTCTCGATGACCTTGGGCTTGCCGCCGTCCATCACGGCGACGCAGGAGTTGGTGGTGCCGAGGTCGATACCGATTACTTTGGCCATGGGTTCCCCATCTTCATGTCTAATGTTGGACACCGCCCCGTGGACCCCCCGCGGTGCGGCAGGGCTCTTCGGCGGCTCGTGTAACGGGAGGGGATATAGGTGCGCCCGGTCTTGGCACAAGGGACCCGCATCTCTAGAAAATCGTGCAACACCAGGAAGGGGTTATCCGCATATGAAACCGAAACTCGCCGCCGCCCTCTGCGCCTCGGCCCTGATGGCGCTGTCCGCCTGCTCGAAAGCCGACGAAGCGGCGACAAAGGTCGACGAAAATCCCACCGGCCTTGTGGTCACCAATGCCCGGCTGATCCTGCCGCCGATCAAGGGCAATCCGGCGGCGGTGTATTTCGACCTCAGGAACGACGGCACGCGTGCCGTGGCCGTGCGCAGCGCCGACATCGCCGACGCCAAGAGCGCCTCGATCCACGACATGATGGAATGGGATTCGAAGCCCACCATGGCCGAGATGGGCCCGCTCGCGATCCAGAAGGGCGAGACGGTGAAGTTCGAACCCGGCGGCAAGCACGTCATGGCCTTCGAGCTTTCGCCGGAGCTTGCCGCGGGCGGCAAGACCGAGCTTACGCTGACCGTCGCCGGCGGCGACAAGGTGAGCGTCGAAGTGCCGGTCGAGGCAGCCAACGCCGAGCGGTGAACGAAACGCCGAGCGCCACCAGCGAAACGCCCCCGGCCTGCGCGATCGGGGGAGAGCGCGGCCTGACCGAGGGCGAGATCGCCCTCGCCCGCGGGGTGTTCGGCTATGCCATCGACTATGCCAAGGTCACGCTGCGGCGGCGCAAGTTCGCCTTCTTCCAGCCGCGCGAGATCACCATGGCCCCGCGCGGCCACCTCCATTTCCACCCCGCCGCCAGCGCCTATTGCGACGATTTCTCCGCCGTCGGCATCCACCGCCAGGGGTTGCTGATCCACGAGCTGACCCACGTCTGGCAGACCCAGAGCAAGGGCGAGTGGTATCTCCTCCTCCACCGCCACCCATGGTGCCGCTACGACTACAGCCTGAAGCCGGGCTGGACCCTCGAGAAATACGGTATCGAGCAGCAGGCCGAAATCGTGAAGCACGCCTTCTGGCTGCGGCAGGGCTACAGGTTCCCCAGCGCGCCCGACCCCGCCGCTTACGATTTGCTGGTGAGGTTTCCCGGAGCGCGGTGAGGAGTTAGCGACCCAGTGCCATTAACTGCATCGCAGTATCGAGCGTTTATCTGCGGCGCATGACCGAAAGCACAACTGCGTGTCGAAAGGACGATTTTCACCGGCAACGAAGCCGTTTTCTCGACGCGTTTGCCGAGTTGGAGGAAGCCATGGTCAACAAGTCGGCTCCCACCGACAAGCGCGTGACGGATCTTCTCAAGTCCCTTCGCGAAATTCGCAACGACCTCGTCCACTCGCAGTTTAGATTTGCGGCAATCGATGGCGAACTGAAAGCGATCGTGATCAATGTTCAGGATGTGGCAAAGATCGCGAAGCCGGCCCGCATCTTTGCCCTGAGGGATTTCAACGGACTGTCTGCAAGAATTGGCGAGGTCAAAAAGAACCTCGGATGAAATCAAAGCGTTGCCAGATCGGGCAGCGCGGCCTGGTCCAAGGTGCGCGAGGTGTCCGGCATCGGGTATTTGAGACCCGTCGCGCAGTTGAACAGCACCGCCTCGTCCTCAGGCTTCACCCAGCCGTGCTGGAGCGCCATGCGGTAGGCTGCGAGCGTCGCACCGCCTTCGGGGCATAGCAGCAGGCCGTCCTGGGCGGCGCAGTCGGCGGTGGCTTCGAGGATCGCGGGATCGCCGACGGCCAATGCGCGGCCGCCGCTCTCGCGCACGGCCCGCAGGATCAGGAAATCGCCGACCGCCTTGGGCACGCGGATGCCGGCAGCGACGGTGTGCGCGTCCTCCCACCGCTCGGCGTGTTCCTCGCCCTGTTCCCAAGCCCGCACCATCGGCGCGCAGCCGCTGGCCTGGACGGCGAACATCTTCGGACGCTCGGACCCGATCCAGCCCAGCGCCTCCAGTTCCGCAAAGGCCTTCCACATGCCGATGAGGCCGGTGCCGCCGCCCGTCGGATAGAAGATCGCCTTCGGCAGCCGCCAGCCGAGCTGCGCCGCCAGTTCCAGACCCATCGTCTTCTTGCCCTCGATCCGGTAGGGTTCCTTGAGGGTCGAGAAATCGAACCACAGCCCCTCGGCCGCGCCCCTGCCGACGATCGCGCCGCATTCGTCGATCAGGCCATTGACCCGGTAGACCCGCGCACCCTGCATCGCGATCTCGCGGACGTTGATCTCGGGCGTGTCGTCGGGGCAGAAAACGACGGTCTCGATCCCGGCCCGCGTCGCATAGGCGGCGAGGGCAGCGCCGGCATTGCCATTGGTCGGCATGGCGATCTTCGTGACGCCAAGTTCCTTCGCCATCGCGAGCGCCATCACCAGCCCGCGCGCCTTGAAGCTGCCGGTGGGGAGGCGCCCCTCGTCCTTCACCAGCACGTTGGCGCCCCCGCTCATGGGGATCGGGATCAGCGGAGTCTCGATCTCGCCGAGGCTGACGATACTTTCGGTGCGCCGGACCGGCAGCAGTTCGCGCCAGCGCCACAGGTCGGTCGGCCGGGCATCAAGGGTATCGCGCGAGAGCGCCTTGCCCGCGGCGGCGAGATCGTAGCGCACCAGCAGCGGCCGCCCGGCGGCGGAAAGGCCGTGGAGCCGGTCCGCTTCGTAGCGTTCGCCGGTCAGCGAGCATTCGAGATGGGTGACGAAACCGGGGCGCTCGCCCTCTAGGTTGGTGGTCAGCATCAGTCGTATCTCACTCCCTGCAGGCCCTGCCCGCCATCGGCGATGAAGGCATCCATCCGCGCCGCGAACACCGGCAGCGGGACCGAGCCGAGCGAGAGCAGAACATCGTGGAACTTGCGGATGTCGAACTTCGGCCCGAGCGCCGTTTCGGCCTTGGCGCGCGCCTTGCGGATCGTCATCTCGCCCAGCTTGTAGGCAAGCGCCTGACCCGGCCAGCTGATGTATCGATCGACCTCGGTCTCGACCTCGCGGCGGCTGAGCGCGGTGTGGTCGGCAAGATAGGTTATCGCCTGCTCGCGGCTCCACCCCTTCGAATGAATCCCGGTGTCGATCACGAGCCGCGCCGCGCGCCACATTTCGTAGCTGAGCTGGCCGAAGCGTTCATAGGGCGTGCGGTAGATTCCCATCTCGTTGCCGAGCCATTCGGTGTAAAGACCCCAGCCCTCGCCGAAGCCGGAGAAATAGGTCTCGCGCCGGAACTTCGGCGCCGCCTGCCGCTCGAGCGCCAGCGCCATCTGGAAGCTGTGCCCAGGCGCACACTCATGCAGGGTCAATGCAGGGATGTTGTAGAGCGGTCGCGAGGGAAGATCGTAGGTGTTCATCTGGCAGGCATCGAGCCCGCCGCGCCCGGCGGTGTAGAACGGCGCGATGGCCGGATCGACCGGGCGGATGCCGAAGCGCTTGCGCGGCAGCAGGCCGAAATACTTGCCGATCCTGTCGTCCACCCGCTTGGCGACATAGCTGCTGACGCCCATCAGCTCGTCCGGCGTTTTCGCCACGAACTGCGGATCACTGCGAAGAAAGGCGATGAAACTCTTGAGATCGCTTCTAAAACCGGCATCCGCCTTCACCTTCTCCATCTCCGCGGCGATGCGCGCGACTTCGGCGAGGCCGATGGCGTGGACCTCGCCTGCCGTCAGGTCGAGCGTGGTGTATTGTCGTATCTGCTGCGCGTAATAAGCCTTGCCGTCGGGCATGGCTTCGGCCGCCAGGACCTTGGAAGCGCCGGGCAGATACTCGTCGCGGAAAAAGGCGAGCCAGCGGGCATAGGCCGGCGTCACCCCGGTCTCGATGACCTCGCGCAATTCGGAACAGAGTTGGTCGCGTGTGACGCTGCTGAGGCTCGTCGTGGCTGTCGGGCAAGCCCGGTAGAACGGGCTCGTAAGCGGATCATCGACGACATAGGCCGCGATCGACTTGTCGCGCCCGGCGAGCGTCACCGCGGGGACCGTGAACCCCCGCGCGAGCCCCGCGCGCGCGTTGACCTCCTGCTGGGCAAAATACCGCGGCAGGTCGCGCAGCCGATCGATGTAGCGCCGCAGCCCGGCCTCGGTCGTCAGCGGAAAGGGTTCGGCCAGATAGCTCCAGAAGTTGCTGTCGCTGTCGAAGGGGCGCTCGTATTCGCGGAACGCGATGTCGCCGATTTCCTCGTCGAGCATCTGGCGGAAGACCGCCGCGTCGATGCTCGCTGCGGGGGACAGCGCACCAGTGTCGATGCCCTCCAGCTTCGCCCGCGCCGCCTTGGCGTATTCCGCCCGCGCGGCATAGGCCTGGGGCGTGATATCGGGGAAGCGGTCGCCCAACTCCGTGCTGCCGTCGGGCATTGCCACCCGCCGGTACTCGGCGTTCTGGTGCGCGTACCAGCCGTCGGTCAGCGCCGCGAACGCTGCATCGGCTCTTTCCTCGGCGCATACTGGTCCGGGTGTCAACGAAAGAGCGAGAACAACTCCCACGGCGCCTGAAAGCCCGTCGATCACACTGCTTCGCCGGGCCGACAAGGGTGACACCTGTAACCCAGGTGTCACCCTGAAAAACCTTTTCGAAATCAGTAAGAAAACCCTCAAGGGTGACACATCACGCTTTTGGCGCGCAAAAAGACCCGATGCATCGGAACAAACCATGATTCGCCGGTCGTAGCATCGCTATCCGCGTATAGGAAAACCCTTTTCGACAATGAGAGGCGTGTCAGTCGGGCTTCTTCGCCACACCCACCATCGCGGGACGCAGCAGCCGGTCCTTGATCATGTAGCCGGGCTGCATCTCCTGCACGATAGTCCCCGGCTCGTGCTCGTCGCTCGGCACCTCGAGCATGGCCTGGTGCTGGTTCGGGTCGAGCGGCAGGCCCTTGGCGGCGACGCGAGTGATGCCGTGCTGGCCGAAGACCTTTTCCAGCTCGCGCTGGGTCGCCTCGATCCCGGTGACGAAGACCTTCATCCGCGGATCGTCATGGAGATCGGCGGGGAGCGACTCGATCGCGCGGGCGAGATTGTCCGCCACGCTCAGGATATCGCGCGCGAAGCCGGTCGCGGCATAGGCGCGGGCGTCCGCCACATCCTTCTCCATCCGGCGACGCAGGTTCTGCGTTTCCGCGCGGGCGTAGAGGACATCCTGCTTTGCGGCGTCGAGGTCATTGCGAAGCTGGGCGATCGCGTCATCCGCGGCGCCCTCGTCAGCCTCCCCGCCTTCGCGCAGCGCGTCGGGCACGCCTTCGAGTTCCTTTTCCGCCGCCTCGTCCAGGGGCGCGTCCTTGGCATCGTCGATCACGAGAGAAATTCCACCTTATCCGAAACGTTTCGCCAGCTGTCTGGCCGTGAAATCCACCATGGGCACCACGCGCGCATAATTCAACCGGGTCGGGCCGATGACGCCGAGAACGCCGACCACCCTGCCCTCGCGATCGCGATAGGGCGAGGCGATGACCGAGGAGCCGGAAAGCGAGAACAGCCGGTTCTCGCTGCCGATGAAGATGCGCATGGCCTCGGCCCTGCGCGCCCGGTCGAGCACACCGGCGACCGCCTCGCGACTCTCGAGCTCCTCCAGCAGCAGGCGCACCCGCTCGATATCGCCGATCGCGGCATCGTCGAGCAGTTTCGCCTGCCCGCGCACGATCAGCACCGGTCGCTTTGCCGCGTCCTCGCTCCACACTGCGAGGCCGCGCGCAACGAGATCCGCGCTGGCGGCATCGAGCGCCGACTTGCCGCTGGCGATCTCCACGGCAATGGCGGCGGCGGCTTCGGACAGCGTCCGCCCGCCCATCCGCGCCTGCAGATAGTTCGCCGCCTGCTCCAGCACGGCGTCGCCTTCCGAGATGTCGAGCAGTCGGTTCTCCACATTCCCGTCCTCGCCCACCAGCACGGCGATGGCCCGGTCGCGCGCGATCCGCATCAGCCGCACCTGCGCCAGCCGCGGTTCGCGCTTCGGCACCATCACGATCCCCGCTGCGCCAGAGAGGTCGGAGAGCAGCGCGCTCGTTTCCTCCAGCGCCTGCTCGATCGGTCCGGCTGTCGCCAGCCGCTGCGCGATCGCGGAGCGTTCGTGCTCGCTCGGCTCGCCGACCTGCATCATCGCGTCCACGAACAGCCGAAGCCCGGTCTCGGTCGGCATCCTGCCCGCGCTGGTATGCGGTGCGGCGAGCAGGCCGAGCGTCTCGAGCTCGGCCAGCACCGAGCGGATCGAGGCGGGCGAGAGATTGATCCCGCCCTCCCCCGACAGCGCCTTGGACCCGACCGGATGCCCGCTGTCGAGATAGCCCTCGACCACCAGGCGGAAAATCTCCCGGGATCGTTCGGTCAGATCGGTTAGGGGGGGAGACGGCATCGCAAATATCTAGCCGCTCCCCTTGCAGCCTCAAGCCCCCTGCGGCAAGTGCGCGCCCGAAACTGCGACAGGACATCCCATGCGACCATCCGGCCGCGCGCCCGACGAGATGCGCGCCATCACCATCGAGACCGGCTTCACGAAGCACGCCGAGGGATCCTGCCTGATTTCCTTCGGTGAGACCCGGGTGCTGTGCACGGCCAGCGTCGAGGACCGGATTCCGCCATGGCTGCGCGGCAAGGGCGAAGGCTGGGTGACGGGCGAGTACTCGATGCTTCCCCGCGCCACCCACACCCGCGGCGACCGCGAGGCGGCGCGCGGCAGACAAACGGGCCGGACGCAGGAAATCCAGCGACTTATCGGGCGCTCCTTGCGCGCGGTGGTCGATCTGAAGACCCTCGGCGAACGGCAGATCGTGCTCGATTGCGACGTGATCCAGGCCGATGGCGGCACCCGGACCGCCTCGATCTCGGGCGCCTGGGTGGCGCTGCGCCTTGCCGTCGACGGACTGATCAGGTCCGGCGCAATCAGGGACGATCCGATCACCGCCAAGGTCGCGGCCGTCTCCTGCGGCATCTACAAGGGCACCCCGGTGCTCGACCTCGACTATCCCGAGGATTCGAACGCCGAGGCCGATGCCAATTTCGTGCTGATCGAGGGCGGCAAGATCGCCGAGGCGCAGGCCACGGCGGAAGGCGCGCCCTATGACGAGGAAGCGCTCCTGCGGCTGCTCCGCCTCGCCCGGATGGGCTGCGAGGGCATCTTCGCCGCACAGGAACGGGCGACACGGGAATGACCCGCCGTCTCGGCTCCGGCTCGCTGGTGATCGCCACGCATAATGCGGGCAAGCTCAAGGAGATCGGCGCGCTGCTCGAACCCTATGGGGTAAAGTGCCTCAGCGCCGGGTCGCTCGGGCTCCCGGAGCCGGCGGAAACGGGGACGAGCTTCGTTCAGAACGCGCTCCTGAAGGCGCGTGCCGCGGCGGAAGCCTCGGGCCTCGCCGCGCTGGCGGACGACAGCGGGCTGTCGGTCGAGGCGCTGGACGGGCGCCCGGGCGTCTACACCGCCGAGTGGGCGGAACGGCAGTGGTTCGAGGGCAAGCCGGGCCGGGACTGGTACATGGCAATGGGCAAGGTCGAGGGGATGCTCCAGGCGCTCGGCCCCGAGGTCTCGCGCGCCTGCGCTTTCCACTGCGTACTCGCGATCGCCTGGCCCGACGGGGAAAGCGCCGTGTACGAGGGGACGGCGCCGGGCTCGCTCATCTGGCCGCCGCGCGGAACGATGGGGTTCGGTTACGATCCGGTGTTCGTGCCGGTGGGGCGCGACCAGACCTTCGCGGAGCTCGATCCGGAGGAAAAGCACCGCATCAGCCACCGCGCCGATGCGTTCGCCAGGCTCGTCGCCGGGCAGTTTGCCTAGAAGGGCGCCTCGCCTGTCACGTTACCCGCGGGGAAGTAGCGGCAGACGAGAATGTCCATCCCCCTGGAGGTCTTCGTGGCGCAGCCGACCTCGCGCGTCTCGCGCCAGACGATCTGCGAATAATGGCCGACGTCCAGCCAGTTGCCGGTCAGCGACACGTCCGGGAACGGCGCCGCCCGGAAATAGCGGCGTTCTTCGAGGAACATGTCGATCATGCCGGCCGCATCCCATGCACCCGAGGTGCCCATCCACAGGTTCTCGCCATGGCCGCTGCGACCCGCGGCGGTCGAGTGCCGCAATTCGCCCCGCGCCGCGAGTTCGGCGGCGTAATCTGCGGCCTCTCCGGCAAGGCGGCTGCTCCATGCGAGTGGTGGCAGGCCGAGCCGCACCCGTTCGACATTGTGCGATTCGAGGAGCGGGTTGGCAGACCGAACGCTGGCGGATGCGGCACCATTAGGCGAATAGGAATCGGACGCGCCGCGATCGCCTGCACTTGCGGGTGCAGCAAGAACCAGGGCACATACGGCCCCGACCGCGCTAACCAAAGCTTTGCGGACCACCTTCCCGAGCATGGATTCGCGAATACGCCGAGATGATTAACCGATTATGATGTCGCCCCCCCCGCTTGCCCTCTATGTCCACTGGCCGTTCTGCCTCGCAAAGTGCCCCTATTGCGATTTCAACAGCCATGTGCGCGCCGCGATCGACGAGGCGGCCTGGGCAATGGCGCTACTGGCCGATCTCGCCCACGAGGCGCGGGCGGTCACACGCCGTCCGCTCGCGAGCGTGTTCTTCGGTGGCGGCACGCCCAGCCTGATGCCGCCCGCGCTGGTGGCGCGCATCCTGGCCGAGGCGGAGCGGATCTTCGGCTTTGCAGACGGCATCGAGATCACGCTGGAGGCGAACCCGTCCTCGGTCGAGGCCGCGAACTTCGCCACCCTAGCCGGTGCCGGGGTCAACCGGGTGTCGCTGGGCGTGCAGGCGCTCGAGGATCCCACGCTGCGCATGCTCGGGCGGCTCCACGGGGCGGAGGAGGCGATGGCCGCGCTCGACGTGGCGCAGCGCCATTTCGGACGGGTATCCTTCGACCTCATCTATGCCCGTCCCGACCAGACCGCGGAGGCGTGGACGCGCGAGCTTTCGCAAGCGCTGGGTTTCGGGACCGAGCACCTGTCGCTCTACCAGCTCACCATCGAGCCGGGCACCCGCTTTGCCAGTGATGTGCGGCGCGGGGCGCTGGTGCCGCTCGATGACGATGCGGCGGCCGAGCTGTTCGCGGTGACGCGGGATATGACGGCGCGCGCGGGTCTGCCCGCCTACGAGATCAGCAACCACGCCCGCCCCGGCTGCGAGAGCCGCCACAATCTCGTCTATTGGCGCTACGGCGATTATCTCGGCATCGGGCCGGGCGCGCATGGGCGCCGCGACGGGATCGCGACAGAGCGGCACCGCAAGCCGGAGAACTATCTCGCCGCCGTCTCTCGACAAGATCATGGCATCGCCGCCGAACGCAAACTGCCGCGCGCCGAACAGGCGGGAGAGGCCTTCATGATGGGCCTCCGTCTCGATGAGGGGATCGACCTTGCGGCGTTCGAGACGCGCTTCGGCTGCAGCGTCGACGAGCTGGTCGACGGCCCAAAATTGGATTTCTACGCGCGCGAAGGGCTGGTCCGGCGCGACGGGACACGGATTGTCGTGACCGCGCGCGGGATGCCGCTGCTCGACGGCCTGCTGCCCGAACTGCTCGCGCTCGGGAGCCTCGCCGCGTGACGCCGACCGATATGCTGGAGCCCTGGCGCGATCATCTCGCGACCGGGTTGCGCCGCTCCCCCCACACCGTGCGCGCCTATCTCGCCGCTGCCTGCCGGCTCATCGAGCGCATCGAGGCGACAGGCTGGGACGATATCGCCCGGATCGAGGGGCCGGCGCTTCGCGCCCATCTCGCCGCCCGGCGCGGCGACGGGCTGGCGAACACCTCCGCCGCGCGCGAATTGTCGGCACTCAAGGCGTTCATCATGTTTGCACGGGGGCGCACCGGCGACCAGGCCGCGATCGCGCCGCGCCTGCGCGGGCCGCGCATCAAGAAGGGCCTGCCCCGCCCCGTCACGCCCGACGAGGCGGTGGGGCTGGTCGGCCAGGTGGCGGACCAAGCGAGCGAGGAATGGATCGGCGCGCGCGACCGGGCCGTGCTGCTGCTGCTTTACGGCGCGGGGCTCCGCATAGCGGAGGCGCTGTCACTGACCGGCGCCGACGTTCCGCTCGGCGAGCGGCTGACGGTCACCGGCAAGGGCGGCAAGCAGCGCGTGGTGCCGATACTGCCGCTGGTGGCCGAGGCGGTGGAGGACTACCGAACCCGCTGCCCGTGGCCACTCGGCACCGACCAGGTGCTGTTCCGCGGGGCGAAGGGCGGCCCGCTGTCGCAGGGCATGGTGCAAAAGGCGGTCGCGCGGGCGCGGGCGATCCTCGGCCTGCCCGCCACTGCAACGCCCCACGCGCTGCGCCACAGCTTCGCGACGCATCTCCTCGGCGCCGGCGCGGATTTGCGGAGTTTGCAGGAATTGCTCGGCCATGCCAGCCTCGGCTCGACGCAGATCTACACCAAGGTCGATGCGGCCACGCTGCTGGAAACCTATCGCAGCGCCCATCCGCGCGAACAAGCCTAGCGGTCCGCGCGGGGCTTCCACGTCGCGACGCGCCAGCCGTAGTACAGCAGCGCCGCCACCACTCCGACGATGATGACCGGACCAAGGATGTCCTGCGATTTCTCCATCCACAGCGCCAGCCTGCGGCCGCCCTCGACCAGCAGCAAGTTCCAGACGAGGACCCCGGCGGTCGTGAAGATCAGGAACTTGCTCCGGCTCATGTGCGAAAGCCCCGCCGGGAGCGAGATCATGGTGCGCAGGAATGGCGAGAAGCGCAGCGCGAAGACCACCCATTGCCCGTGGCGCTGGAAGAAGGCCCGGCCACGCTCGACATCCTCCCACTCGAGCGTCAGCCAGCGGCCGTGGCGGAGCACGAACGGCTCGAGCTTCTCGCGTCCCCATTTGAGGCCGAGCCAGAACCACACGTAATTGCCTGCGACCGAGCCGATGGTCCCGGCGATCATGAGCGGCCAGAACTCCATCGTGCCGCGTGCGACGGCAATGCCGCCGACGCCCATGATGACCTCGCTCGGGATGGGCGGGACGATGTTCTCGATCGCCATCAGCAGGGCTATGCCGAGATAGCCGCCGCGCGTGATCGCCTCGACGATGAAGTCGTTCATGGCTCTCGAACGGTCGAGACGGCTATCGGTTCGCGCCCGCCATCGCCGCGTGGCGTCGCTCGATCGCTTCCCAGATCAGCCCCGGCGTGTCGGTGCCGTTGAAACGGTCGATGGCGAGGATCCCGGTCGGGCTGGTGACATTGATCTCGGTCAGCCACTTGCCGCCGATGACGTCGATACCGACGAAAACCAGCCCGCGGCGCTTCAGCTCCGGCGCCATTGCGGCACAGATTTCCTCCTCGCGCGCGGTCAGGGTCGCGGCCTCGGCATAGCCGCCGACCGCCAGGTTCGACCGGAACTCACCTTCGCCCGGCTTCCTGTTGATTGCACCGGCAAATTCGCCATCGACGAGCACGATCCGCTTGTCCCCCTCGGCGACCTCGGGAATGAAGGCCTGGACCATGTGCGGCTCGGGCCAGGTCTGGTTGAAGACCTCGAACAGGGCGGAGAGGTTGGTTCCCTCCGCATCGAGTTTGAAGATCGCCTTGCCGCCATTGCCGTGCAGAGGCTTCACCACCACCGCGCCATGCTCGGCATGGAAGGCGCGCACATCGTCGAGCGTGCGCGCGACCAGCGTCGGCGGCATGAAGCGCGCGTAGTCGAGCACGAACATCTTTTCGGGCGCGTTCACCACTTCGCGCGGGTCGTTCACCACCAGCGTCGTGCCCTTCAGCCGGTCGAGCAGGAAAGCTGCGCTGATGTAGCCGAGGTCGAAGGGCGGGTCCTGCCGCATCAGCACGACGTCGACATCGCGGGCGAGGTCGATCCGCCGCGCCTCCTCGGCGGCAAAGTGGTCGCCCGCCACGCGCTGCACCCGAACCGGCCGGGCATGGGCGGTGATGCGCCCCTGCGGCGTGCCGTCACTCTGCCACGCGAGCGTATTGACGTCATAGTGATAGACGCTGTGGCCCCGCGCCTGCGCCGCTTCCATCAGCGCGAAGGAGCTGTCGCCCGCGATGTTGATGGTCTCGAGCGGGTCCATCTGGACGGCGACACGCAGTGTCATGCGACGGGAGCCTTGCAGTTGACGTGTCGCGAGTTCACTCGACACGAACGGAAACGGAGCGAATGCCCACACCGTTCGCCTCGAGCGAAGTCGAGAGGCGGCTGGCGCAGGATCAGGGCATCCACGCGTTGGCGATGTGGCGAGGGAGCGCGCCGGGTGCAAGCAGGATCACGTCCACGCGAATGTCTTCCCCCTCGGTCGCGTAGTCGTGCGCCACGCATTCCACCGCCGCGGCGACCCGCGCGAGGCGATATTCGTCGATTGCCGTGTCGAGGTCCGCCAGCTTCTTCCGCCACTTGACCTCCACGAAGGCGACCACCTCGCCCCGCTTCGCCACCAGGTCGATCTCGCCGCGCGGCGTCTTCACCCGTTCGGCGAGAATGCGCCAGCCCTTGAGGCGGAGCCAGGCCGCGGCCCGGCGCTCTCCCTCGCGGCCGCTCTTCTCGGCGCGTTGGCGCTTCACCCCTTCTGCAGTTCCATCGCGCGGGCATAGAGGTCGCGCCGGTCCATGCCCGTGGCCTTCGCCACCTGCGCCGCCGCCTGCGAGGGCTTCGCTTCGGCCAGGGCAGCGCGCAGCAGCGCGTCGGGATCGATCTCTTCATGCCCGTGATCGACCGGCGGGCCAACCAGCAGCACGATTTCTCCCTTGGGCGGGTGCGCCTCGTACCACGCGATCAACCCGGCGGGCAGGCCGCGGCGGCATTCCTCGTGCAACTTGGTAAGCTCCCGCGCCACCGCGACCTCGCGATAGGGCATGGCGGCGGCAATCGCGGTGAGCGACTTCACGAGCCTCGGCGCTGTCTCGTAGAAGACGATCGTAGCGTCGATCCCGGAGAGGCTGGCGAGAACATCCGCGCGCGACTTGTCCTTTACCGGGAGGAAGCCTGCGAACAGGAAGCGGTCGTTGGGGAGGCCGGACAACGTCAGTCCGGCCACCGCCGCGCAGGCCCCGGGGATGACGGTAACCGGGAGCCCTTCCTGCCGCACCGCGTTGACGAGGCGATAGCCGGGATCGGAAACGAGGGGTGTTCCTGCATCGCTCACCAGCACCATCGCGCGGCTGCGGATCGATTCCACCAGCCGTTCGCGGTCGCGCGGCCCGGCATGGTCGTCATAGCGCCACAGCGGTTTCGAGATACCTAGATGCTTCAGCAGCTTGCCCGTGACCCGCGTGTCCTCGCAGGCCACCCCGTCGCAGCGGCGGAGCGTCTCGACCGCGCGCAGGGTGATGTCGCCCAAGTTGCCAATCGGCGTCGCCACGATGTAGAGACCGGGCGACAAGGGCGCATCGGGCGGTTCGGTTTCGCTCACGCGACGCCCCATGAACCAGGGACGAGGGACGCAGCAAGTATGTCGGCATTCGCTATCACCCGCCGCGCTGTCGTGATCGGGGCGGCCGTCGCCGCGCTGGGCGGCTGCGCGATCGTGCCGAAGGGCCCGCGAGAGGCGCCCCCGGCCGCCCGCCCGACCCCGGCGCCCACAAGTACTCTTCCCGCCGACCAGCAGCGCCACCGCATCGCCCTGCTGGTGCCGATGACCGGCTCCAACGCCGCGGTCGGCCAGTCGATCGCCAATGCCACCACCATGGCGCTGCTCGACACCAATGCGAGCAATCTGCGCATCACCACCTACGATACCGCGGCCGGCCTGCGCGAGGCGGCGAGGAAGGCTGTCAGCGACGGCAACCGCCTGATCCTTGGCCCGCTTACCGCCGATGCGATCGCGCCCGTGGTGGCCGAGGCGAAGCCGGCGCGCATTCCGGTGATCTCTTTCTCGAACGACACCAGCGCCGCTTCCGCCGATGCCTTTCTGATGGGGCAGGTGCCGGCGCAGTCGATCAGCCGCACCGTGCGCTATGTCCGCGGCAAGGGCGCGCAAAGCTTCGCGGTGCTCGCGCCGGAGGGCGATTACGGCCAGCGGGCGCAGGCCGCGCTCAAGGCGGCGGTCGCGCGATTCGGCGGCAAGGTCGCGGCGGTCGAAAGCTACGACCGCGGCAACACCTCGGTCATCAGCGCGGCCAAGCGGCTGAAGGCGCGCGGTGGCTACGACAGCGTGCTGCTCGCCGACAATTCGCGCCTTGCAGCCCAGGCCGCCGGCCAGCTCAAGGCACCGGGCGTCCGCTTCCTCGGAACGGAGCTGTGGAGCGGGGAAGCCGGCATCGCCCGTACGCCGGCTCTCGCCGGCGCGGTGTTCTCGGCGATGTCGGACAGCCGTTACAAGCGCTTCTCGGACAGCTACGCGGCGCGCTTCGGCGGGCCGCCCTATCGCATCGCCACGCTCGGCTATGACGCGGTGCTGCTGACGCTGCGGATCGCGCGCGACTGGCAGCCGGGCCGGACCTTCCCGACCGAGCGCCTGCGCGATTCGGGCGGCTTCCTCGGCCTCGACGGGGCGTTCCGCTTCGGCCGCGACAATGTGGTCCAACGCGCGATGGAGGTGCGAGAGGTGCGCGGCGGCGCGGTGGTGGTGGTCGATCCGGCCCCGACCAAGTTCGAATAGCGCGCGGCTTTGGGGGTAATCCCCCCGCCCCGCTTGCCCGCGCCGCGCCCGCCCCGCATATCGCGGCCATGTCCGAAGACCTGTTCGCAAATACCCCCGCCTCGAGCGGCGACTACGACGCCTCTTCCATCGAGGTGCTGGAGGGGCTCGAACCCGTCCGCCGCCGCCCCGGCATGTATATCGGCGGGACCGACGAGCGCGCGCTGCATCACCTCGTGGCAGAAGTGCTCGACAATGCGATGGACGAGGCCGTGGCCGGGCACGCCACCCGCATCGAGATGCGGCTCGACGAGGCCAACCGCGTCACCATCGCCGACAATGGCCGCGGCATCCCGGTGGCGGAGCATCCCAAATATCCCGGCAAGTCCACGCTGGAAGTCATCCTCTCGACGCTGCATTCGGGCGGCAAGTTCTCGGGCAAGGCCTATGCCACCAGCGGCGGCCTCCACGGCGTCGGCATCAGCGTCGTCAACGCGCTGAGCTCCGAGACGCGCGTGGAGGTCGCGCGCGACCGGCAGCTCTATGCCCAGAGCTTCGCGCGCGGGGTGACGCTGGGCGGAATCGAGACCCTTGGCCCCACGCCCAACCGGCGCGGCACCACGGTCAGCTTCGTCCCCGACACCGAGATCTTCGGGGACCGGCAGTTCAGTCCCAAGCGCCTGTTCAAACTCGCGCGGTCGAAGGCCTATCTCTTCGCCGGCGTCGAGATCCGCTGGAAATGCGCCCCCGCGCTCGCCGCGGACGGCGTGCCGGAAGAGGCGGTTTTCAAGTTCCCCGGCGGGCTTGCCGATCATCTCGCCGAGCAGATCGGGGAGCGCGAATGCGTCACCGCCCAGCCCTTCACCGGACGGCAGGATTTCCCCGAGGAACAGGGCCGGGTCGAATGGGCGATCGGCTGGCCCCTGTGGTCCGAAGGCGCGACGAGCTGGTACTGCAACACCGTGCCCACCCCCGATGGCGGGACGCACGAGCAGGGCCTGCGCACCGCCCTCACCCGGGCCTTGCGCGCCTTTGGCGAGCTGACCGGGCAGAAGAAGGCGAAGGACATCACTGCCGACGACGTGACGACGGGGGCGGAAATCATGCTCTCCGTCTTCATCCGCGATCCGCAGTTCCAGAGCCAGACCAAGGACCGCCTCACCTCGCCCGAAGCCGCGCGGCTGGTCGAGAACGCGGTCCGCGACCATTTCGACCATTTCCTCTCCGACAATATGGAGCGCGGGAAGGCCCTGCTCGGCCAAGTGATGGAGCGCATGGACGAGCGCCTCCGCCGCAAGGCCGAGCGCGAGGTGAAGCGCAAGACCGCCACCAATGCCAAGAAACTGCGCCTCCCCGGCAAGCTCACCGATTGCTCGGGCGAGGGATCGGGCGAGACCGAGCTGTTCATCGTCGAGGGCGACAGCGCGGGCGGTAGCGCCAAGCAGGCGCGCGACCGCAAGACGCAGGCGATCCTGCCGATCCGCGGCAAGATCCTCAACGTCGCCTCGGCAACCGCCGACAAGATCCGGGCGAACCAGGAGATTGCCGACCTGACGCTGGCGCTCGGCTGCGGCACGCGCAAGGATTGCGACCCGGAAAACCTGCGCTACGACCGCATCGTCATCATGACCGATGCCGACGTCGACGGCGCGCATATCGCGACGCTGCTGATGACCTTCTTCTTCCAGGAAATGCCGGAGGTGGTGCGCAAGGGCCACCTCTTCCTCGCCCAGCCCCCGCTCTATCGCCTCACCGCCGGCAAGGAGAGCCGTTACGCCCGCGACGACGCGCACCGTGCCGAGCTGGAGGCGAGCGTGTTCAGGGGCAAGAAGGTCGAGGTCGCGCGCTTCAAGGGCCTGGGCGAAATGAACCCGGCCCAGCTGCGCGAAACGACCATGGCACCCGACAGCCGCAGCCTGATCCGCATCACCCTGCCGCCCGAATTCGAGCAGCGCGCCGGGGTCGCCCGCCTCGTCGACGAGCTGATGGGCCGCAACCCCGAACACCGCTTCAACTTCATCCAGAACCGCGCGGGAGAGATCGACCGCGAGCTGATCGACGCCTGAGAGCGCGCGTCAGCCCGCCGCTTCGGTGTGGATGTGCAATTCGCCTTCCAGCGTGCGGTGGACGGGGCATTTGTCGGCGATTTCCATCAGCTCCTCGCGCTGCTCGTCGGTCAGGTCCGGGCCGGTGAGCGCGATCCTGCGATGGAGCGCCTGCACGCGCCCGCCCGCTTCCATCGCCTGTTCATGGGCCCGGTGGTTGCGCTCGTGGGTGACGGCGACCTCGGCCGACAGCAGCGGCCATTCCTGGCCGTCGGCATACATCTTCATGGTCATCGCGGTGCAGGTGCCGAGCGCGGCGAGGAGGAAATCATAGGGCGTCGGCCCCGCGTCGCCCCCGCCCACGCTCACCGGCTCGTCCGCGATCAGGCGGTGGGAGCGGGTGTGGACCTCGGTCCCGAAGCGGCCATGGCCGGTGCGGACCACCACGCCCTCGTCCGGCATCGATAGCTGCTCGCGCAGAGGGAGATAACGTCCCGCCCATTGCGCGATCATTCCCGCGGCAAAGTCCGCATCGGCGGCATCGAGCAGCAGGTGATCGGCGCCCGCGAGGCTCAGGAAGCTCTTGGGATGGCGTGCCGCAAGGAACAGCTTCGAGGCGTTCTCCAGCCCTACCACATCGTCGGTGGGCGAATGGCAGATCATCAGAGGCAGCCGCAGCTTCGCGACCTCGGCGAGAAGGTCGATCTGACGCGTGCGCTCGAGAAATTCGCGCGAGAGATTGTAGCGCCGCCCGTCGATCTCCACCTCGCCCGTGCCGTCGCGCTCGACCGCCTCCAGATCGCCGCGGATATTGCCGAGGACGTGCGGGATGTCCGCCGGCGCGCCGATCGTCGCCACCGCCGCGACCTTGCCGGGCTCCAGCATCCCCGCCGCCACCAGCACCGCCGCCCCGCCGAGGCTGTGGCCGACGAGCAGGATCCCATCCCCAAAGCGCCCGCACAGGAACCCCGCCGCTTCGATCAGATCCTCGATATCGCTGGCAAAGCCGGCGCTGCCGAAGTCGCCGCCGCTGCCGCCGAGGCCGGAGAAATCGAACCGCAGCGTCGCGATCCCTTCCCGCGCCAGCGCCTGCGAGACCGCGACGGCCGCTTTGCTCTGGCGGGTGCAGGTGAAGCAATGCGCATAGATCGCCGCGCCCCGCACCAGCCCCGCGGGCAATTCGAGAGAGCCCGCCAGCGCGTATCCGCGCGTGGTGGGGATGGACAGGGTCTCGGTCGGCATGGGCGCGCTCCTTCGCAGCTTCTGTAGGCCCGTTTCGTAACCCGGGCCATCGGTCTTGCCCTGCTTCGTTCACGCCCCTAATCCGGTTTCACATCGCAACCCGCAGGATTTCATAGATGACGCAGCGCTTCGAAGGCACCAGCAATTATGTCGCGACCGAGGACCTGAAGGTCGCGGTCAATGCCGCGGTCACGCTGCGCCGCCCGCTGCTGGTGAAGGGCGAGCCGGGGACGGGCAAGACGGTGCTCGCGGCCGAAGTCGCCAGGGCGATGGGCGCGCCGCTTATCGAATGGAACGTGAAGTCC